>NZ_NOXZ01000013.1:0-17595 GCF_002258225.1 Rhodococcus sp. RS1C4
GGGAACGCCCGGCCCCGACGTCGGCTCCGGCATCGGCCTCGGCTGAGCCCGCCGGGATGTCCGGCCGGAAGAAGGCAGGCATCGTCGTCGCCGCTGTCGCCGCTCTCGTCGTCATCGCCGGCGGCGGCCTGTCCGTCGGCACGGCATTGACGTCCGACGACAAGCCGGCCGAGACCGTCTCGGAGAACACCGCGGGAACGACGAGCACGACTGCGCCCGGCACGACGGCCGCCGTCGTCGCCGACACCGGCCAGGGCACCGACCCGGCCGCAACCACCCAGAACGGCCTTCCCGCACCGACCGTCGCAGCCGACGGAACACTCGTTCCCGCACCGGGCACGATCATCGCACCCGACGGCACCGTCGTCGCCGACCCGAACGCCGCGCAGAACCCCGCCGCACCCGTCGCCGGGGGCACCGTCCCTCCGGCCGGCACAGCACCCACCGCACCGGTCGTGACGGTTCCCGACGTGACCGCGCCGAGCGTGAATGTCCCGAGCCCGCAACTCCCGTCGCGCCCCACCTACAACGGCCCCACTCTCGGTGACGTGGGCAACGGAGTCGGCGGGGCTGTCAGCGACCTCGGCAACGGTGTCGGCGGCGTAGTCGGTGGGACCGTCGACGGTCTCGGCGGCGTCCTCGGTGGCCTGACCGGACAAAACTGATTCCGTGCACGCTGCGCTGACGAAGTCCGACGTCGCGGCGCTGGCCGCGTCGAGGGGCCGTCCGGTGTCCGCGGTGCTGGCCGCCGCGATCACGACGCTCACCGGCGGTTGCCCGAGGTCGGTCGACGTGGCACTCGACGCCGCCACCCGGGCCGAGGCCGATGTTGCGGTCACCCGGGCAGTGTCCGACGCCGTGTTCGAGGACCGGGTCGAGGCCCTGCGCTCCCTGTCGGAGTCCGCGCAGACGGTTGTTCTGTTGGCGCACTTCGGCGGTGGCTCGGATCCGGAGGTCGTGACCGAGCTGGTCGGCACCGGAGCCGATGCCGGGTCGGCGACGGAGGACGCCGTCGCCGCTGGCTTACTGTCGTCGACGCTGGAATCGCTGCCGGAGGTGGATCGCGCGCTGCAGACCGTCGTCGGGACGCGACGGATGCAGTCGACGGCGACCGAATTGCTCGAATACCGCTGCAAAACCGACACTCTCGATCTCGATACCGCAGTGACTCTGTCACACAGTGGGATCCGACACCCCGAGCTCGCGACGTACCTGACAGCTGCCGCCTCGGCGGCCACTCCGGAACACGCGGTGCGTCTGTACGAGCGTGCCGTGACCGCGGGAGCAGATCCTGTGAGCGTCGCACCGGCGCAGGCCGAGAACTGCTTCCTGCTCGGCGATCTGGACACGGCCGAGGAGCTGGCCGACGCGGCACTCGGGCAACACGATTCGATCGACGTCGCAGCCCTCCGTGTCGCCGTGCGGGTGTCGGCGGCCGTCGCGGCCGAGCGCGGAATGCTGACCCGCGCTGCCCAGCTCTACACCTGGCTCGGGCCGCAAAGGACGGGCGTCGACGCGGATCTGGCGATCGCAGCTGCCCTCGTCGCCGGTAATTCAGCGGCCGCCGAGTCGCTCGCAGCGTCCGACGCCGCCGGTCCACCGACTGCGGCCGGGGCTCGGGCGACGCTCCTCGCCGAAGGCATCCGGCAGTCCATCCGAGCGACGTCGACGCCCGAAGTATCGCTCGCGACAAGCACACTCCTGCAGGCGACCGCCATGTTTTCGGGCACGACTCGTCGCGCGAGTCCCGATTCCGCAGCGGCCGTCGCCGTACTCTTCGCGCTGCACACCGGTGATCTCGCACGCGCCGACGCCACCGCCCGCCGGGCCGTCGACGCCTATCCTGCGGCGCATCCACACCGAGCGAGGCTCGTTCTGCTGCGCGCGTGGACGTCGATGCTCGCGGGCGACACCGCAGACGCGCAGGCGCACCTCGACTCGGTTCGAATCCCGCTGTCTCATAACCGAAACCGACTCTTCGAAGCAGGTCTTCGCGTCGGCCTGGCCAGGCGATCCGGTGACACCGGAGCACTGCTGACCGCATGGGACGAGGCCTTGGACGTCGTCGCGTCGTACTCGGTGGATCTTCTGTCGTTCCTCCCCGTCGGGGAGCTGCTTCTGGCGGCCGTCCGCGTGGGACAGCCGGAACGCGTCGCGCATCTGACCGCGCAGGCCGACGCGGTGATCGCCGACCTGCACGAGCCCCACGCGTGGTCGTCGTCGCTGCACTGGTACGGCGTCCAGGCCGCGATCCTGGCCGAGCATCCCGCCGATCTCGTCCCGCACGCCCGCGCACTCGCCCAGGCCGCCGAGTCCAACCGGTACGCCGCTGCGCTGGCCGGGGCCGGACGCGCGTGGCTCGGGGTACTGCAGGGAAACCCGAACGTCGCCGACGTGGAAGCCGCCGCGCAGTCGCTGACCCGGTTCGGACTGTCGTGGGACGGTGCCCGACTCGCCAGCGAGGCAGCGTTGCGCGTGGCGGACACCCGCGTCGCGACGTCGCTGCTCCAGACCGCTCGCTCCCTCAGGTTGCCCACCGCAGCACCCACGACGGACGAGACCGCGGAGCCCAAAGGTTCACTCAGCGCGCGGGAAGCCGAAGTGGCCGAACTCCTGGTCCTGGGCGTCACCTACCGCGAGGCGGGTGCGCGCCTCTACATATCGGCGAAAACCGTCGAGCATCACGTGGCACGTATCCGGCGTCGGCTGGGCGCCGGATCCCGGTCCGAGTTGCTGTCCATGCTGCGTGCACTCGGGTACGGCGCCGGATCGGCCGATCTGTAACTTCGGGACCCCCGAATGCGACATCCAGGTCAGTGAGCCGGTGCGTCGTGCGCCTGCTCGGAGCAGACCAGGAAAGCGCAGGCGATGGTGAACCGGCACGTGGCAGACGGTGACAACCCGGTGGACGGTGGGATTCCGGACGTCGGGCTGTACATCGACGATCAGCGGTCGATCGCTGCCGTCTCGCACCCCTACAGCGCAAGCCCGTCGCTGCACATCGCGTCCCTGCACAACACTGTCCTCTACATCCACGCCGACGGATCCGCATCGCTCGGCGGAACCGACGACCCCGATGCGGCCGTGTTCACCGACTACGTCGCAGACGAGGTTCCTTCCGGATACGAGGCAGGCGACCTCGTCGCAATGACTCTCCGCTGCCTCCTCGCTGAGGTGTCCCAGTCCATCGGTGCGGACATGGCGTCGGTTGCCGCCGCCGCGACCTTCCCTGCCACCTGGACAGCCGAGCGCGTCTCGGCCGTCCGCATGGCGATGAACCGGTACGACCTCGCCCACGTTGCACTCGTCGCAGAATCCGAAGCATTGACGGCCTGGGCGGAGTCGAGTCAGTCCACCTGGGCCGGCTCGGACTCGGGCGTCGCCGCAGCACGCGGCGCAGCAGCGATCGCGTCGGAGTATCCGGTCGACGCGGTGACGGAACGGATCGTCGTCGCGCGCAGTGCTCGACCCCTCTGGACCCGAACACCAGTGCTCGCCGCAGTCGCGCTCGCCGGCGTCCTGACCCTCGGCGGAGCCGTCACCGCACTGGTGCTGCAAGATTCGTCGGCCCCGGCCCTGCCGGAGATCGAAAGCGCACCGGTCGCTGCATCGCCGTCGACCACACCCGCGCCGCGCGCCACAGTGCCCTTCCCGACAGTCGTACCCATCGCGTCAGACGTACCGGAGATCCCCGCACCGAGCGTCGAATACATCCCCACCGAGCCCGCTCCGACGAGCGAGACCACCACCCCGGAACTTCCACGCACCGTCCCGGTCGCCGAAACACCTCCTCCCACCAGTACCGAAGAGTCTCCGACGGAAGAACCTTCGAACGGGCCGGAGCCGGGCGCGGACCCCGGTATCGAGGACCCGGATGGAGACGAGCCCGACCCGGGGGTCCCCGATGCGGGAGACAACGCTGACCCGGAAGAGGATCCCTCCGATGCTGGGAGGGCCCCCTTACGTGAGGCACCACAGAACTGATCGTCACCAGCGTCGGCAGGCGTCCGACCTGCAGGTTCCCGTGATAGTCGGCGTCATGCCCTATGGTGGGTCGCTGATGCTCAGCACCCGATGAAGGGACTTCATGCGTAACACGGGGGCACTGCGCGCCGCAGTGCTTTGTTCGACGGCGTTTCTGTCCATAGGTCTCTTCGCGGCTCCCGCTTCGGCGGATCCAGTGAGTGACGCCAACTCCGTGGTGCAGAGCCCCGCCGATCAGCTTCCTCGCGAACTGGCCGACGCTGTGGTGCGTGACCTGAAGATCTCTCCGCAGGAGTACCTGGACCGCGCGGCGCGCGCGCAGGAGTTGTCGACGTATGCGTCCGACTTCCGTGCGTCTCGTCCGTCCGATTTCGCGGGTGCCTGGATCGGTCCCGACGGCAATGCCGTCGTCGCCGTGACATCCGACGCCGCCGCTCAGGCCGTGGCGAAGGACGGGTACGACACTGCGAAGGCTCCGGTGTCCGCGGACGGCCTCGAGAAGTCGTTGTCCGACTTGAATGCGTGGATCGGGTCGCTGCCTCGTGAGGTCGCCAGCCAGGTCAACGGAACGTCGATCGACATTCTCGACAACCAGATCGTCATCGACGTGGTCAACAGCCCGATCGGTAATGCGCTCAATCTGCCGACGCTGCTTGCCAATCTGAAGGTCATTCTGTCCCCCGGCGCGCCGAAGCCCGTCGACCCGTCGCCGATGGGCGGCGACACGTACATCACCACCACGTCCGACATCAAGAGCACGTCGCCGACGGACATCAGCGTCTGCTCGTTCGGGTTCAACGCCACCGACGGCTCGGGCAATCCGGTCAATCTCAGTGCCGGACACTGCAATCCCAACGCTGACACCGGGGCCGGGGGTGCGCCGGTCTATCTGCCGAACCCGGCGAACGTCAACGACAGCACCCAGATCGGTAGCTTCGACCGTTCCAGCCTCGGATCGGCCAGCGGTCTCGACTGGTCCGTCATCGACCTGAACGACAAGGGCGTCGCCTCCGGGCTGGATCGCCCCACCGTCCGCGGCGCCAACGGCAGCACCGTCACCATCACCGGCACCGCATCTCCCGTGGTGGGCGCACCGGTGTGCAAGTCGGGGCAGTCGTCGTCGTTCACCTGCGGCATCGTGGCGGCGGATCGTGTCGAGACTCAGCTGTACATGGAAGACGGCAGCAGCCGAGCTGTCCGCGGATTCGCCAGCACGGCATGCACTCTCGCGGGCGACAGCGGCGGCGCCATCGTCACCGGCACCCTTGCACTCGGTATCACCAGCGGCTCCAACAGCGGTGGCGCACCGGACTGCACCGAAGCCAATCTGGCTCTCGCGCAGTACGGCGGCACAGCAAGCCTCGGCATCCCCATCGACCAGGTCGCCTCGGAAACCGGAACAACCGTGCGCACCTCGCCGGTCACGTAGTCTCTGCACACCTGTCGCCGCATCTCCTACGAGGTGCGGCGACATTTTTGTCCGCAGAACAAACTTCAGGTTCTATCGAGGGCTTCTCTTCGAACCGAAGGTATGCTTCCTCGGTCAACGTCTACGTAGCAGGGGGAGCGGAAAGTGTCTGCATTCAACGGAATTTGGCTGGATCTCGCGCAGTATCTCGTGAGGCTGTGGCAAACCGCCATCGATTTCCTGCCGGCGCCGCCGCGCTGATCATCGATCTCCGGCCCGCTCGGCCGCTCTGTGCAGCGTCGAGCGGGTTCGGGCCAAGATCGAAGGAAGGTGGCGTAACGCCGACTTCATGCACCCGGAGAGCCACCAGGCCCTCGGAACCGCTGTCACCCGTAGTACGTCGTACCCCGCGTTGGCCCACACGCTCTTGATCTTGTTGACGCCGACGCCCTGATCCAGTTCCACGACGCCGAGCCTGTCGTGGGTGTCGGCAAACCACTCGATCAACTGATGTCCGGGTTGGAGCTTGCCGATCGACGGGTCGTAGTGGGTGAGCCACCCCTCCATCCGACGATGCGTGCGAACGCCGATCTCGTGCGCCACCCATCGTCCGTCGACGACCAGCCCGGCAATGCACAGTCGGCCGGCCCGAGCTTCGCTCCGAAGAAAGTCACGCGCGAACTCCCCGTGCGGGGCCACGAGGTAGTTGACCTTGTCGGTCCCTTCGACGGAATCGGCGGCGAGCGAGACGATGTCGTTCCAGCGCGCGTCGAGATGGGCGACATCTCTGATCTGCTCGACCCGATACTCGGATTGCCGCTCGATGTTCGATCGGTACTGACGAAGCCGCTTCAACGACTTGGCACTGCGGATACTCGACGCCGTGTCGCCGGGCCGCAGCACGACGACCGGGACCCTCTCGCGCACGAGTGCGTCCGCGTCCCATGCGCCGTGCCGCCCCAGTCGCACCACCGTCGGGTCGTTCGCGATCATCGAGTCACCCGTGAGCATCCACCCCTGGTCGGCGATGGCACCGAGGAGGACGTCCGAGGCTTCCTCGTCGTCACTCAGAAATTCGAGGGGAACCCCCAACGTGCTGCCGACGACCTTCGCCAGGACGAACGGTCCACGCCTGACCGTATCGAGGGGAGCCAGAGCAACCACGCGGCAACCGCGACGCACGACGACGAACCTGACGTTCAGCCGCAGCGCGCCGGCGACGTTGAGCACGAAACTCGGTCGGGACGAGAACACTGTGCCAGCCCGGGACGCCAGATCCTCCCAGTCGTCGAGAATCGACTCGGCACTCGACAAGACTTCTACCGTAACCGTCGCGATGCCCGTTTCCACCGCTCCAAAGTACCAAGAGTTCGTAAAGAGAGCTACAAACTACATCCGTTCGCATGACACGGATCGGCGCCTCCGACGCGACCGTCGGCACCTCTCGCGGAGCGACTTCGCATCGTATGATCGACCCGGAAATTCGGTACACCAGTACCGATAGACGTTCGCCCCTTCAACGAAAGGCCCCCTCATGCTCGGCATTCTCGGCGTCGGCCTGGATCTCCTCGGTTACGCATTCACCATCGCAGCCGAAGCGATCAAACTGACTTCGCCCGAAGTGTTCTTCTGATTGAGCCTGGATACGAAAGAGCCCGCCACCTGAGTACAGGTGACGGGCTCTTTACGTTCGAGCAGAGGTCTACTTGGCGAACTTGGTGGTTCCCGGGGGTGCAGTCAGGGTGTTGACCAGGTCGATGCCTGCAATCACGAGGGTGGGTCCGCCAGCGACGATGGTGCCGATGACACCGCCAACCGTAGCGAAAGTCCCAATAGCCGGTATCGCGAGGACGCAGGCGGTCGTGGCGCAAGCGAGAACTCCACCCGTTATACCACCGACTACTGCACCGATTGCCGTACCGGTGAATCCGCCGATTGCGGATGCGAGTGCGAGTTGCGATCCGAAGGTTTGCTGCGCCAGCAGGTTCTCCTCGGGCGAAGCAACAGGCGTTGCACCGATGCTGCGGGAGTTGGCCGACGCCTTGGTCAGGTCCAACTGCGGGACGAGACGCAGGGTCTTGCCGTCGTTGTCGACGTTCTGCTCGTACGGGAAGTTCAGACCACCGAGGTTGAACGACAGCGGCAGGGTGACGACGACCTTGTCGGTCGAGTCGAGAACGTCGACGGTCTTGCCGTCGTCGGCGACCTTGAAGACTCCGGCGTCGATCGTCGTGACGATCGTGCGGTCCTCGAGGTTGGACTCGAAGCCGATGTTCTCGCCTGCGGTGCCCTCTTCCGAGGGTGCGGGGGCGTCGGTTGCCGGCTGTGCATAGGCAGTGCCGCTGGCAAGACCCATTGCGGAAGCGACGAACGCTGCCGTAACGACCAGTTTGCTGAGTTTCATGTGGAGATTGTTCCGTTTCTATGCAATCGAGCCTGGCAGTACCGAACAGAGGTAGCCCGTCAGACGCAGATACACCCCAGACTGAATCCGCGAGTAAGTCGGTGCGCGCTGCAGCATATCTCACAACTCCGACCGAACGTTATCCTCTTGGCGCCTATGCGAGTCCCATTGGTTATCACCCGTCACAAGATGTCGACCCGAAATCGGTGAGACCAGTGAAAACAGGGCAATTCAGCCAATTCGAATCTTCGTGCCCCCAATTTTCGGGGCACCTCGACGGGGCACTTAGGGCTGCCTTCTCTCCGGGCCCTTGCTTCGCTAGGCATAACGTGACCTACAGAACACACCCTACTGACCGGTTCAGCCCGTCGGCCGGTAGGGGAAAACCCGCGGTCACCAGCAGCCGCATCTAAGCCGCCCCTAAGTTACCAGCCGGTAACAACAAACTTGTTACCGACGGGTAGCGCCGCTACTCTTAGGCTGATCGGGCTGACCCGAGGTAGCACAGCCCCGCTACCACTGAACGAAAGGCCGCTTCATGAACGCCCTGACGATCACGTTGGGCACGGTCGGTTTCCTCCTCAGCCTTGTCTGTTGGGCCTACTTCTTCCGAGGGATCTGGAAGATGGTTGCCGCCATCGCACAAGGCCAGCCGGACAAAACCCGCTTGCGCCCGTTCATCCCGCGCTTCAAGCAGATGATGATCGAGTTCATCGCGCACACGCGCATGACGAAGTTCAGAACGGTCGGATGGGCTCACTGGCTCGTCATGGTCGGCTTCCTCGGTGGCTTCCTGCTCTGGTTCGAGGCGTACGGCCAGACGTTCAACCCCGAGTTCCACTGGCCCCTCTTCGGCAACACGTTCGCCTGGCATCTGTGGGACGAACTGCTCGGCATCGGAACCGTCGTCGGCATCGTCACCCTCATCGTGATCCGTCAGCTCAACCATCCGCGCAAGCCCGAGCGTCAGTCACGCTTCAGCGGCTCGCGCATGAAGGTCGCGTACGTCATCGAGGGCATCGTTCTGCTCGAGGGTCTCGGCATGATCCTCGTCAAGGCCGGCAAGATCGCCACCTACGGTCACGCCAACGCCTACTCGGACTTCTTCACGATGCAGGTCGCCAAGCTGCTGCCCGCAAGTCCCGAAATGGTCTCCGTGTTCGCCTTCGTCAAGTTGATGACCGGCATGATCTGGCTCCTGATCGTCGGCCGCAACATCAACTGGGGCGTCGCGTGGCACCGCTTCACCGCATTCCCCAACATCTACTTCAAGCGTGAGGCCGACGGCGGCGTCGCACTGGGTGCCGCCAAGCCCATGATGTCCGGCGGCAAGGTCCTCGTGATGGAGGACGCCGACCCCGACGTCGACGCATTCGGTGCGGGCAAGATCGAGGACTTCACGTGGAAGGGCTGGCTCGACTTCACCACGTGCACCGAGTGCGGCCGCTGCCAGTCGCAGTGCCCCGCCTGGAACACCGGCAAGCCGTTGTCGCCGAAACTGCTCATCATGTCGCTCCGCGATCACGGAAACGAGAAGGCTCCGTACCTCCTCGCCGGCGGTAAGAAAGACATGGCCGGTGACGAGGTCGGTCTCGTCGACGCCGACGGCAACCCCGATCAGGCGAAGTTGGACAAGATCCCGCAGTCTGCCCGCGACGAGGCGGATCGCAAGCTCGTCGCCGACGCAGTCGAGGGCGGCATCATCGATCCCGAGGTTCTCTGGAGCTGCACCACCTGTGGTGCCTGCGTCGAACAATGCCCCGTGGACATCGAGCACGTCGACCACATCATCGACATGCGTCGCTACCAGGTGCTGATCGAGTCGGAGTTCCCGTCCGAGCTGGCAGGACTGTTCAAGAACCTCGAGAACAAGGGCAACCCTTGGGGCCAGAACTCCAAGGACCGTCTCAACTGGATCAACGAGATGGACTTCGACATCCCGGTGTTCGGCCAGGATGCAGATTCCTTCCGTGACTACGAGTACCTCTTCTGGGTCGGCTGCGCAGGTGCCTACGAGGACCGCGCGAAGAAGACCACCAAGGCCGTAGCGGAACTGCTGGCGACGGCGGGCGTGAAGTTCATGGTGCTCGGAGCGGACGAGACCTGCACCGGCGACTCCGCTCGTCGCGCAGGAAACGAGTTCCTGTTCCAGCAGCTCGCGATGCAGAACATCGAGACGCTCAACAGTGTGTTCGAGGGCGTCGAGCAGAAGAAGCGCAAGATCGTCGTCACCTGTGCGCACTGCTTCAACGCGCTCGGCAACGAGTACCCGCAGGTCGGCGGTGACTACGAGGTGGTGCACCACACCCAGCTCCTCAACCGTCTCGTGCGGCAGAAGAAGCTCATCCCGGTGGCGTCCGTCAGCCAGGACATCACCTACCACGACCCGTGCTACCTGGGTCGCCACAACAAGGTCTACGACGCTCCCCGCGAGCTCATGGCCGCGTCGGGCTCCAACCTGAAGGAAATGCCGCGTCACGGTGAGCGGTCCATGTGCTGTGGTGCCGGTGGTGCTCGCATGTGGATGGAAGAGAACATCGGCAAGCGCATCAACATCGACCGGGTCGACGAAGCGCTGGAGACCTTGGGTGGGAGCGGGGCACCAGCACAGAAGATCGCCACCGGTTGCCCGTTCTGCCGCGTCATGCTCACCGACGGTGTCACCGCGCGTCAGGAGGGCGGCGCTCACGAGGGTGTCGAGGTCGTCGACGTCGCGCAGCTGATGCTCGAGTCGATCACTCGCGTCGAGTCGTCCGTTCTCAGCGAGAACATCAAGGTCATCCCGCGTGAGCTCACTCCAGAGGAGAAGCTGGAGTCCGAGGAAGCCGCCGAGGTCGAGGAAGCCGAACGGATCGAACCCGTCGAAGAGCCTGCAGAGGCCAAGTCCGCCCCTGCTGCTCCGGCTCCCAAGGCCGGCGGCTTGAAGATGAAGGGTCTCGCGAAGGCTCCGGGAGCGAAAGCACCAGGAGGCGCGAAGCCCGACGCCACCGAGGCAGCTCAGTCGAGCGCCGATGCTCCGGCCAAGCCCAAGGGGCTCGGTATTGCCGGAGGCGCAAAGCCGGGCGGCAAGGGCCTCGCGATCAAGGGCAAAGCACCGGGATCGAAGGCAGCAGCACCGGCACCGGCAGACACGGACGACAATGCAGCGGCACCTGCCGAAGCATCCGAGTCGACGCCGACGGTCAAGCCCAAGGGTCTCGCGGTCAAGTCCGGCTTCAAGAAGCCGGGCGCAAAGGCACCGGGCAAGCCCGCCGAGGCAGCAGAGCCCCAAAGCGCAGCGGAGCCAGAAGCTTCGGACACGACGGCCGAAGCCGCAACGGAAACAGCGGAGTCCAAGCCGACCGTCCAGCCCAAGGGTCTCGCCGTGAAGTCCGGGTTCAAGAAGCCCGGCGCCAAGGCACCCGGCAAGCCTGCTACACCGTCCGAGGCGACAGCACCGTCCGAGCAGGCAGCACCGTCCGAGCCGGCAGCGGAAGCTACCGAATCGGATGCATCCGAGTCGACGGCACCTGCTGCGTCGTCGGAGTCGTTGCCGACGGTCAAGCCCAAGGGTCTGGCCGTGAAATCGGGCTTCAAGAAGCCAGGCGCGAAAACGCCAGGCAAGGCTGCTGCAGCCCCGGACACCACGACCGAAACGCCTGCGGAACCGCAAGCACCTGCGTCGGAGACGTCGACACCGGAGCCTCAGGGCACGGATGTCGACAGTTCCGCACCGGTCGAGGAGTCCAAGCCGACGGTCGCACCCAAGGGTCTGGCCGTGAAGTCCGGCTTCAAGAAGCCAGGCGCACGGACACCGGGCAAGGCTGCGACTCCTGCACCAGCCGAATCGCCTGCAGAGGCCCCGGCAGAACCCGAGGACAGCGAACCTCAGGAACCTGCCGAGACGTCGACCAGCGACACGCAGTCCAACGGTGCAGCAGATTCCAACGGTGCAGCAGATTCCAACGGTGCAGCAGATTCCAACGGCGCGGCGGAATCCAACGGGGAGACCAGGACTCCGCCTCCGGCCAAGCCGGGTGGACTCGGGTTCCGTCCGGGCACCAAGGTTCCGGGACGCAAGAAGTGACCTGACACCCTTTTTACCGACTCCGCACGCCTGTTCACCTCAGAGCAGGCGTGCGGAGTCGTCAGTAGGGGTGCCAGGTCCCTATAGCACGCTCCGCCCTCGACACTCCGCGAATGTGCACGCGAACGCCCCAGTTATCCACAGCCCCAGGCGTTGTCCACATTTCCGAAACCGCTCTTGTTCCGCGCCGGAGCGGTTGCCACGATTCGGTCATGACGAGAATCGTTTCCAGATCCGATGCCCTGACTCGCGGAGTGTCCGACGCTGAGTTGCAGCGCTTCTGCCGCACGAAGGCCTGGCGACGACTTCGGCCTGGAAGGTTCGTCAGCAGAAGCGACTTCGATGCGCTCACCCCCGCCGAGAAGCACCGCGTCGTCGCCGAGGCGGTGCTCGACGCCGCTACTGCCGACGACGCGATACTCAGCCACTCGACGGCTGCGGTCTTCCACGGTCTCGATGTGAACGCGTCGGATCTTCGGTACGTGCACATCACGCGGAACAGGAGCGGCGGTGGCCGGCGCAACGGTTATCGCATCGTGCACGGGGCGACGTACTCCACTTCGGACGTGGCCGTCGTCGACGGGGTTCGGGTGACCGCACTACCTCGGACCGTTGCCGATGTGGCGCGATCGCTGACGTTCGCGGACGCCGTCTGTATCGCCGATCTCGCTGCACGAACGAAGAATCTCACTCCCAAGGAGGTTGCTGCGGCGCTCGACGCGCGCGCCCACCATCCGAACAATAGACAGGCTCGTCGGGTGGCCGAGTTCATGAACGGGAAGTCCGAGAGCGTCGGCGAATCTCGTTGCCGGGTGGTGCTGCACCAACTCGGCTACACCCCGAGGCTTCAGGTTCGAGTGTCCGACGGCAACGGTGTCTTCGCCCGCGTCGACTTCTACCTGGACGGCATTTTCACCGTGATCGAGTTCGACGGGTTCGTCAAGTACGGTCGGCTGGTCCCCACGGGAGAAACACCGGCTGATGTCGCGTGGAAGGAGAAGGTCCGCGAGGATCGGATCCGTTCAGGCGGAGCGCAGGTGGTCCGGCTGACCTGGGCCGATCTCGACCGGCCGGAGCACATCGACCGGTTGATCCGTGCGGCTGCCGATCGTGCCGGGAATTCCCCGCGCCCCACTCTGCTGTTCGCCTGAGCTAGCACCTTTTTTGCCGACCTGACACGCCGAATCAGGTCCGAGCACGTGTGCGGACCCCACAAAAAGGGTGCTGGCTCCCGAACCGACCAGCACCGCTCACGGTCGCCACAGCTCCAGTTCAGGAATGCCGGGAGGCGTGAAGCCGAGCACCTGACCGTAGAAGGACAGTTCGGACTCTCGTGCGTTCACCTGTGTCTCGAGTTTGCGGAATCCGTGCGATTCGCCCTCGTACGCCAGGTAGGCGTGGGGAATTCCCTTCTTCACCAAAGCATCCCGGAATCGTTCGGCTTGCGACGGTGGAACGATCGGATCCGCCAGGCCCTGCAGCAACAGAACCGGGCACGACAAGCCGTCGACGTTGTTGACCGGTGCGCGCGTGCGGTACAGGTCCAGCGCCTCCGGGAGCGGTCCGATCAGCCCGTCGATGTAGCGGGACTCGAAATCGTGAGTCTCGGCGACGAACATCTCCAGCTCGGCGACGCCGTAATACGATGCACCACAGGCGAAGACATCCGACGACGTCAGCGCCGCCAAGACGGTCCAGCCGCCGGCCGAGCCACCCTCGATGGCCAGACGCGCCGGATCGGCCAGGCCCGCGTCGGCGAGGCCTCGGACAGCGGCGACGGTGTCCTCGACGTCGACGATTCCCCACTGGCCCCGCAGCCTGTTCCGGTATGCACGGCCGTATCCGCTCGAACCGCCGTAGTTGACGTCGACGACGCCGATGCCCCGGCTGGTGAAGTACGCGAACACCGGGTTCAGTGCAGGTGCCACGTGCGCTGTCGGGCCACCGTGAACGAATGCCACGTACGGCGGCAGTTCGCCGTCCAGCCCGGTGTACTCCGGATTGCGAGGTGCGTAGGCGATAGCGTGGACTTCGCGTTCGGGCCCCTGGAACGTGACGGGCTCACCGTGCGGGAGGTAGTCGGCGTCGGGCACGGTTTCGAGTCCGGAACGCACCAGCGTGGTGTCGCCGGATTCGAGGTCCAGCAGTCGCAATCCGCTCGGGCTTTGGGCACCACCGGCTTTGAGCAGGAACGATGTTCCGTTGCGCGCGCCGAGTGTCACCGATGTGAGTCCCGGCAGATCGATGTCCTGCAAGGTGCCCGTCTCCGGGTCCAGTACGGCGAGGGTGTCGGTCCCGAAGGTGCGGACGGTCAGCAGCTTTCCGTCGTCCAGCACCGAGTACCACCGCGCCCCGAGCTGCCACAGCGGCGCTCCGAAATCGGCTTCGGCCTCGTGCAGTGCGGTTGCGTTGCCGGACAGGTCGGTTCGGTAGATGTTCCACCACCCGGTCCGGTCGCTGATGACGTAGAGCGTGTCCTCGTCGATCCACTCGGGCTGCAGAACGGATTCCTCGTCGCCGCCGAGAACCACAGTGATCTCACCGGTGGACAGATCCGCGACTCGTAATTCCGTTCCGTCCCAGGGCATCCGAGGGTGATCCCACGCGATCCAGGCCAGCTTGCTGCGGTCGGGAGACAAGCGAGGGAACGCGAGGAAGTGAGATCCGGACACCAGCGAGCGGACACCTGTCCCGTCGAGCCGAATCGCACAGATGTCGCGAGCGACCGCCGTACCGTCGTGCACCTCACGGACCGCGACGACCTCGTCGCCGACGACCGTCAATTCGCCGAAACGCACCGACGACGGAGTCTCCGGCTCCGGCGTCAGCGGAACCGGAGTATCGCCGGGCCTGGTGACGTAGACGCGCTGATCGGAGAACTCGGAGAACACGATTCGCCCGTCGGACACGGTGGTCCAGGCTCCGCCCCCGTATTCGTGAACACGGGTGCGGGCGTTGTACGGCTCCGGTATCACGGTCTCGACGTGCCCGTCCCGATGCCGGCACACCGTCGTCCTGCCGCCCTCCGTCGGCCGCATCTCGGCCCACCGGATCTCGTCGCCGACGAATCGCCCACCCTCCACCGGATGGCCGCTCGCGGACAGATCCGCAGCGGAAATCGGGGACGGCCAGGAACCGAAGGGCAACGAGGTCGCAGTCATGCGGACCAGCGTAGGCAACCGGACAAGCCAGGTACGAGCTGCGGTCGTTACGCGCCGTTCATCCCCCGGACAAATGTGCTGGACAGAATGGAGTCTCGACCCAAGGGGGAATCGTGCGCAACACGACATCGAACAGCGTCGACGACGCAATCCTGGCATTCGGCCGATCCTGGTACGGATACGGCGGAGGCAGCGACGAGGACATCTACGTCCACTTCGGCCTGCCCGCGCGGTCCTACTTCACCCGTCTCAGCGCCCTGCTCGACGGACCGGCAGGCAAGACCCTCGACGACGAGACCCGCGAGAGCATGCAGGCCGTCTGCGCGCGGCGGCTTCGTTAAGCGACCGGATCCAGCAGTTCGGGGCTGTTGTTGCGCACACTGTTGACGGCGGTCCCCACCTCGTAGGGAAGCAGGCGAGGCTCGGGAACGGTGGCCAGCATCTCCTGCACCGATTCCAGCTTCGTGATGGACGGGCTGAGCCAGTCGTCGCGAAGGCCGTCCGGGATGACCACCGGCGAACGGTCGTGGATGTGCCCCAGCGCATCGGCTGCAGGCGCCGTCAGCACGGTGACGGACCAGACCCAGCGATCCTCGTCGTCGTCGGACTTCGTGGGATCACGCCACAGCTCGTACAGCCCCGCCATGGCCAGGACACCTTCTGCGTGCAGGAAGTACGGAACCTTCGCCCCGTCGCGCTTTTCCCACTCGTAGTAACCGTCGGCGGGGACGATGCACCGACGCTTCGACGCAGCCTTCTTGAACGACGGCTTCTCGGTGATGGTCTCCGATCGCGCGTTGATCATCCGGCTGCCGATCTTGGCGTCCTTGGACCACGACGGAATCAGGCCCCACCTCACCGACCGGAGCTGACGCACGGCGTCGGACTCCGGCTCGTCCTTGGGAGTGCGTTCCAGCACCGTACGTACGGTCTGCGTCGGCGCGATGTTGTAGGACGGGGGAAGCTCGTCCCCCACCGATTCTGCGATGTCGAACACCGCGCGGAGATCACTGTCGCTCTGGGTGCTGGCATAGCGTCCACACATGCCGTCGATTGTCGCACCGATTACCGACAAGTAATCCGCTCGCGGTGAGAGAACTTCACCTGGCACGATAAGGGCGTGAGCAATCCGCAGACGATCCACCAGACGCGCCATCGCACACTGCAACAGTCCACGAAGCTGCAGAACGTGCTGTACGAGATCCGTGGGCCGGTACACGCCCATGCGGCGCGGCTGGAAGCGGAGGGGCACCGCATCCTCAAGCTGAACATCGGCAACCCCGCGCCGTTCGGTTTCGAGGCGCCCGACGTGATCGTGCGCGACATGATCGCCGCTCTCCCCTACGCCCAGGGTTACTCGGAATCGAAGGGCATCCTGTCCGCTCGCCGTGCCATCGTCACCCGGTACGAGCTCGAGCCGGGCTTCCCCGAGGTCGACGTCGACGACATCTATCTGGGCAACGGCGTCTCCGAGCTCATCACCATGACGATGCAGGCTTTGCTCGACGACGGCGACGAGGTGCTGATCCCGGCGCCGGACTACCCACTGTGGACGGCAATGACCACGCTGTCGGGTGGCAAGGCCGTGCACTATCTGTGCGACGAGGAGAACGGGTGGAACCCCGACCTCGCGGACATCGAATCTAAGATCACCCCGAAGACCGTCGCACTGCTGGTGATCAACCCCAACAATCCGACGGGCGCGGTCTACTCGCGAGAAGTTCTGCAGGGCATCGTCGACCTCGCCCGTAAGTACCAGCTGCTGCTGCTGGCCGACGAGATCTACGACCGGATCCTGTACGACGATGCCGAGCACATCTCGTTGGCGAGCCTCGCTCCCGACCTGCTCTGCCTGACCTACAACGGCTTGTCGAAGGCGTATCGCGTCGCGGGCTACCGCTCCGGTTGGCTCGCGATCACCGGGCCGAAGGAACACGCAGCCGGCTTCATCGAGGGCATCGACCTGCTGGCGTCGACTCGCCTCTGCCCGAATGTGCCTGCACAGCACGCGATTCAGGTGGCACTGGGTGGACACCAGAGCATCGAGGACCTGATCCTGCCCGGTGGCCGCCTCCTCGAGCAGCGCGATGTCGCGTGGGAGAAACTCAACGCCATCGACGGCGTCTCGTGTGTGAAGCCCCGCGGCGCACTGTATGCGTTCCCGCGTCTCGACCCCGAGGTGCACGAGATCCACGACGACGAGAAGCTCGTACAGGATCTGTTGCTGCAGGAGAAGATCCTCGTCGTCCAGGGCACCGGCTTCAACTGGCCGGGGCACGACCACCTCCGCATCGTGACTCTGCCGTGGGCTCGCGACTTGTCCGTTGCCATCGAGAGGTTCGGAAACTTCCTGGCGTCGTACAAGCAGTAGGTCGGTTGTTTCGCTTTTCCCTTCGAACCGCCGCGTCAACTGACGGGAAAGTAGGGAAAGTGATTGAAAAGTGACACAAAAAACATCCCCGCTGCCCTACACACGGACCCAAGTTTCTGTAGATTGGCGGTCGGCACCTTGTGTGCCCGAGCACTGGTCGTACCCCACCCCCCCGGGGCGATCAGGAAGGTGGCGGGGGAC
>NZ_NOXZ01000011.1:0-236114 GCF_002258225.1 Rhodococcus sp. RS1C4
TTCACCGACGATCAAACCGCGAACCTTCACATCCGCGTTGCTGGGCAACGCATTACCCACCGAATCGGTCACCAGGTCGATACTGACGACTTTCTTGAAAGTCTTGCTGTACGAGGTGACCGACCACGTCACGAACACGATGATCATGAGAAACAGCAGCAGTCCCAGCAGCCTGCGCTTCACCGCGGAGGTGGATTCGATCATTGTTCGGAGCTTAATGTAACCGGCGGTAACGCCCACTACGCGGCGACGGTTACCTGCATCACCTGCACGAGGGCCACATGCTGCGCATCACACTCACGGTGTCGGTTACCGCGGGTACGGTCGCTGAACCGGTCACGTCCATTCGGGAGTGACGCCTACCGTTCGACGGGCGGCGTTGTCGGCCGCGGGACCTCGTCGGACACAGGGGTGGACGGAATCCCTCCGAGGGCGCGTGGCACCAACCACATCGTCAACGCACCGAACATGATCAATATGTTCGCCCACTGAAGAAGCGTGGCGGCGCTGTCGAGCGGAATCACTCGGTCCAGCACCTGAATGTTCATGGCGATTCCGTGAACGACGACGAGCACCCACAGTCGCCGGTACTTGAAGTACACCCATACTGCGGCCGCTCCCCACAGTGCGGCCCACACGAAGCCGCCGCCGCCGAAGAACAGGTACAGGAGCCCTCTCATGCACCCGGCGAGGATCATGACCCACCCGATGGGTATTCGACCGACCAAGAGCAACACAGGAAGTGCTGCCAGCAGTGGTTCTTCACGTAGTCCAGCGGACAGGGCGGTGAGCACTGCCAACGCCGGAGATTCGACCACTGCCGGCACCGAGAAATCGAACCGCGCCACCGAGAGTCGGTCCAGCACGAGAGCGAGGGCCGACGCGGCGGCGATCGCGGCACACCAGGCGACTGCTGCGTCGACGGCCGTTCCTTGCCTGCGCGGTAGAAGTTCCCCGATGTCCGATCGCCGTAGGTAGGCGACCGCGGTGATCGCGATCGTGCCGAGTGCGAGCTGTACAACCAGCACCGCGAGGTCGGCGGCTTGATCTCGGACGCTCAAGATCGGCATCGGTGCGTTCGGATCGCGCAATCGCCAGAGAGCGCCGAGGATGCTGACCGAATACACGGCCGTCCACAGCGACACCAGGACGACCACCAGCGCGCACGTGACCGCCGGGTTCGGGCGATACCAGTCGGCGGCGCGCCCCCACATGCGAGACATTCTCGACCCCGCCTTCGCTTCGTGTCGTCCGCGTCGCTCGGTAGGTGCTGCGCGGTCCGGCCTGTGTCTACCACGAGGGACACGGTCACGACGAGGTGGCGGAGGCCGAAACGCTGGTTCGGGCGAAGGATGCGACGAGCAAACCAGCGGCGACCAACGCTGCTCCCGTGAGTGCGAGGCCACCGAGGCCGAGCCACGGCAGAACGATGCCTCCCACCCCGGCACCGCCCGCGATCCCCACGTTCGCCGTCGCGTTGATCCACGCGCCTGCGGTCTCCGGTGACGTCGGTTCTGTTCGGACTGCGGCGGACTGGTACATCGACGGAACTCCCCCGAACGCACCGGACCACACAGCGGTGCACACGAGAAGCGGCAACAACCACAGGTGTGTGCTCCCGACTGCCACGATCGATGTCGCGACGAGACCGAGCACCACGAGCATCGTTCGGCGCGGACTGCGGTCGAGCGTACGTCCGGTGAGCCACAATCCGAGCACGCCGCATGCTCCGAGGATCAAAAGCACCGGTCCGAGCGCAGATTCGACGACTCCGGCATTCAGAAGCAGGATGCTGATGTAGGTGTAGACGGTGTAGTGGCCGAGGAAGGTGAGCGCGTTGGAAGTCACCACGACCGAGAGACTGCAGTGGCCGCGAGACTTTTCGCGTCGGCCCGCGTCGCCGGGGACTGCAGGGAGAAGGATTGTCACGGCGACTACGGTGGCGGCGGACAGCACGGCAAGTACCACGAAGGACGATCGCCATCCGATGGCATTGCCCATCGATGTCGAGATCGGCACTCCCAGTACATAACCGGCCGTGGCACCAGCTGCAGCGATCGCCAATCCCCTGCCGAGGTTCGCCGGTCCGACGAGTCGGGGCACGTACCCGATGCACAGAGAAAAGAACAGTGCGTGCGCGACGCCGCCGATGCCGCGACCGAACGCAAGCCATTCGAGTGAGTGCGACAGGGCGACGACGAGGTTGCTGACGACGTATCCGCCGAGCGTCGCCACGAGAATCGGTTTACGTGGCAACCGGCGTGTCCAGATGGTCATCGGCACGGCGAGAAGCGCCACAAGACCCGCGTACAGGCTCACCAGAAGGCCTATCGACGATTCCGCGACGCCGAACGATCGGCCCATCACCGGGAGCAGCCCCACCGGCAGCATCTCGGTGGTCACCGCCAAGCACGACGCCAGCGACAGGGACAGCAGCCCCTTCGTATTGGTGCGCAGGCCCCCGTCGGTTCGCGTGCTCGTGTCTCCGGTCGACATCGGACGTAATATACTCAATTGTTGAGTTTAATCAAGTGAGAAGATGATCCGCGATGGCAACTACTTCCGATACGTCCGCGCGCGCTCGATGGCTCGGCGCGGCCCAGTTGACGGCCGTCGTACGCGCGAACCCCGGCATCACCAGGGTCGAAGCTGCTCAGCGTCTGGGCATCGGGAGCGGAGGGGCAACCGAGCTCGTCGCCCGACTGAAGCATGCGCGCATCCTCGACGAAACACCGGCGAAGACACGCGGCCGCGGTCGTCCGACGACGGTCCTCGGACCGCACCCCCAAGGTCCGCTGGTACTTGCTGCGGAACTCCGCTCGAGCGATTGGCGGCTGGCTGTCTCCGACATCTTCGGAGATCCGGTCATCGTGTCGCGCGCTCCTCGCTCGCGGCCGGATCCCGACGAGGTGCTGGCGGGTATGGCCGAGGAGATCGAGCGCATCCACCTCGAATCCGACGGCAGGGTCCGCGCGGTATCCCTTTCCGTGGCAGGCACGGTCAGTGACAACACACTCGTTCAGTTCACGCCGCGTGGCTGGACGGATGCAGACCTCACACCGATGACGGCGGGGCTTCCGTCGGATGTGGCGTTCCTTGTCGGGAACGATGCAACGTTGGCCGGGTTGGCAGAGGCGAGAACAGGTGCGGCCAGGGGAGCGTCGACGGCTCTGCATCTGATCATCGCCGTCGGAATCGGCGGGACGCTCGTCGTCGACGGCACGCCGACCACCGGTGCCCGCGGCGCGGCGGGCGAGTACGGCCACATACCGTTCGGAGACCCTGCCGTGCAGTGCCCGTGCGGCGCGCGGGGTTGCTGGGATCTGTCGATCGACGGGCGCGCACTGGCGTCGTCGATCGGCGACGCTCCCCCGGCGGATCCGGTTGGCTACGCCCGCGACCTCGTGGCGAAGCTGGACGCCGGAGACAGCGGACTCGCCCCTGCGTTCGACTGGGTCGCCGAGTCCCTCGGGCGCGGGATCGCCGGCTTGGTGAACTTGCACGACCCGGAGGTCGTCACGCTCGGCGGCCTCGCTCCTGCCCTTCGAGGCGCAGCGCAGGACAGTTTTCGCCGCGCGTACGTCGAGGGCCTCATGTCCTTCAGAAAAGCCGCTCCCCCCGAGGTTCTCGACGGGGTACACGGCGACGACGGCCCGCTGTACGGGGCCGTGCACCGAGGAGTGGACCACATCACGACGGATATCTCCCTCGCGGAGTGGTCCACCCTCGGACTCGGGTGAAGCGGGTGTGTCAGATGCTGGAGCGGTCGACCATGCCGACGGCGACACGCTCACCGGACTCGAGCGACTTCACGCCTGCTGCACAGACGGCTGCAGCCGCGTAGCCGTCCCATGCGCCGGGTCCGTCGATGTAGTTGCCGGTCTCGGCGCCTGCCTTGACGGCGTTGACCCACCGCTGGATCTCGGTGTCGTACGCCTGTCCGAAACGCTCCTTGAACGACGGAGTGATCGTGCCACCCCAGTTGCCGGGCTTCGTCTTGCGCACGAGGCCGACGTCGAGGCCGATCTGCGCGCTGCCCAGTTCTGCGACGACCTCGGTGCGAACCTCGTACGCAACGCCGGTGGTGACGAACACCTCGGCGTCGACGTGGCGTCCGGACTCGGTCGCGAAGATGGCGATCTGCGGATCCTGTAGGCCTTCGGGTGCATTCGCGTTCGCCGACGGCTTGATGATCTGGACCGACGTGATCTCCTCGTCGAGGAGGAAGCGGGTGACGTCGACCTCGTGCACCAGTGAGTCCTTGACGATCATCGCGCTGTCGAAGTTCGGCGGCACGGCGGGGTTGCGGTGCGCGCAGTGAACGACGAGCGGGCGGCCGATGTCACCGGAGTCGATGAGCGCTTTCAGCTCTGCGTACTCGTTGTCGAATCGACGCATGAAGCCGACCTGGATGAGGGTCTTACCCAGGGCTGCTTCGGCTTTCACGACGGCGAGTGAGGTTTCGACCTCGGTGGTCAGCGGCTTCTCGCAGAGGACCGGCTTGCCGTGCTCGAGGCATGCGAGGAGCTGCTTCTCGTGGGTGGGTCCCGGCGTCGCGAGCAGGACGGCGTCCACCTCGGGGTCGGCAATGGCTTCGAACGGGTCGGCCACGGCACGAGCACCAGGGATCGTGGCTGCCAGTTCCTCGGCCTTCTCGGTGAAGTAATCGTTGACCACGGCCACACGCGCGCCGGCGATCTTGTTGGTGATTCGAGCGACGTGGTCGGCGCCCATCATTCCGACACCGAGTACGGCGATGCGGAGTTCGTTCGACATTGAAGATCTCTTTCGTCAGGGTGCGGCGGGCGCGTTACTTGAAGGTGACGGAGGGAATTCCGCAGGAGCTCAGGTACTTCTGGGTCCTCTGCGCGATGGGCAGCGGCACATCGGGAGCGCACGGGTACATGTCCTGCTCGACGATTGCGAAGATGTCCGCGGTCAGCTTGCCCTCGTCGGCAAGGCGCTCGATGGTTCCGAGCAGCGGCGGCATGTCCGGGATTCCCAGCGGCGGCTCGGTCATCGCGCCGAGCTTGCACGCCTCACCGAACGGAAGATCCTCGGCTTCGACCTTGGCCCGGACCTCGACGTTGACCTGCTTGAGGTGGAGGTATCCGATGCGCTCGGGAGCGCGCTCGATGATGGCGATGTTGTCGCCGCCGCAGTAGCTGATGTGGCCGGTGTCGAGGCACAGGTTCACGAACTCGCTCGACGTTCCGTCGAGGAATCGGTAGACGTTCTCCTCGGTGTCGACGTGGCTGTCGGCATGCGGGTGGTACTGCGCCTTGACGCCGTACTGCTCGAACATGCGCTTGCCGAGCTCGTTCATTCCCTCGGTCTTCTTGCGCCACTGGTCTGCGGTGAGGTTGCGGTCCTCGAGAACGGCGCCCGTGCCCGGGTCACGCCACATCTCTGGGATGACGACGACGTGTTTGCCACCGACCGCAGCGGTCAGCTTGGCGACGTCCTCGATCTGGGTCCAGACCGCATCCCAGGAGTCGTCCTGGTGCAGGTGTTCGAACACGGTTCCCGCCGAGAGCTTGAGGTTGTGTGCCGCCAACTCGTCGGAAAGCTGCTTGGGGTCGGTGGGCAGGTATCCGAAAGGACCGAGCTCGATCCACTCGTAACCGGATGCCGAAACCTCGTCGAGGAATCGGGTGTACGGCGTCTGCTGCGGGTCTTCCGGGAACCACACGCCCCACGAATCCGGTGCAGATCCAACGCGGATCACGCTCATGGTTGTCCTTTCGAGAAGTCTCGGTGCGCGCCTCGACGCGCTTACGAGGAAGATCTGGATCTGACGCGCGTTACTGACGCGCTTCAGTCGTTTACTATGATGATCCACTGTGTGATTGTCAAGACATTCTGAATGCCGCTTCGTACGCGGTCACTTTCCAGGGGGACACCGTGCATCCATCGCCGGCATCAACGCCGCATCGACGTCCGACGATGGCCGATGTCGCCGAGCGTGCGGGTGTGTCGCGGACACTTGTGTCGCTGATCTTCAGCGACAAACCGGGTGCTTCCCAGGAGACACGCGACCGAGTCCTCGCCGCGGCCGACGAGCTCAGTTATCAACCGGATCGGGCGGCACAACTGCTCGCTCGTGGCCGGAGCCGCACTCTCGGAGTGTTGACCGACGTGAAGCAGACGTTCCAGGCCGAGATGCTCGGGACCGTCTACGACGCCGCCGAAACCGCCGGATACGACGTGTTGTTGTCGGCCAGCGGCCCGACTCGCGACGAACGCAAAGCGATCGAGGCCTTGCTCAGCCACCGGTGCGAGGGGCTGATTCTGTTCAATCCGCTCTCCGATTCCGAGTACCTGCGGTCCGTCGCGGCCAGAGCCGTCCTGACGATCGTGGGCCGCAAGATTCCTGCCCGTGGGCCCGATTCTCCCCCGGTCAACACGGTTCGTTCTGCGGACAGCAAAGGCATCCGTGCGTCGGTCGATCATCTCGTCGAACTGGGGCACTCTCGCATCGTCCATGTCGACGGCGGTGATCACGCTGTGTCGGATGCGCGCAGACGCGCCTACGTCGCGTCCATGCGAAGGCACGGACTCGATACGTTCGCCCGCGTCGTGGGCGGTGCGCACGACGAAGAAGCAGGCGCCGCTGCTGCGCGATCGTTTCTGTCCGAGGCACAGCTTCCGACGGCGGTCATGGCAGGCAACGACCGATCGGCGCTGGGCATCATGGACGAACTCACCCGGGCGGGGGTGTCCATTCCGGGCGACGTGTCCATCGTCGGCTACGACGATTCGCCGTTGTCGCGGCTGGCGCGTATCGACCTGACCACGGTGCGCCAGGACGGCGAGGAATTGGCCAGGAGGGCACTCGAGTTCACCGTCACCCGGCTGGACGACGATCGGACCGAAGGCTTCGAGTGCGTCATCGAACCCGAGCTGGTCGTTCGATCGACGACGGGTCCGCCCAGGAGCGAGGGATCCGACGGTACCGCCGACTACCGCGGCGCCTGAGAGTTTGGTCACACATCCGCTCCACGGTTTGCCGTGGTCGTGCGTGGGCTACCCGACGACACAGTGCCTGGCACGACAGTTGGCACCGATCGGAACCACCCACTCGACCAACAGGAGCGCACGATGGCTACACCCACCCTGCTCGCGCAGTTGCGAGCCGTACTTCAGCTGACCAACACCGAAATTCAGGTCGCGGAAACCCGTGTGGCGCAGGCCCGCACGGATGCCGTCCGTACCGAACTCACACAGAACGCCGCGAACGGGCGCGAACGTGCGGCCGCCATCGAGTCGGAGTTGCGTGATCTCGGCGGGCTTCCCGACATCGTCGGACCTCTCGTGGGTCGGACGCTTGCATTGTTCAAGACGCTCGCCGAGCAGGCCCAGCCGTTCGACGAGGCGCTTCTGGGCGACCTCGCTCTGGAACACCAGCTGGTCAGTCGCTCCAAGTACATCAAGGCGCTTGCGACGGCGGATTCCGAGCGGAGCGTCGTCCAACTGGCAGACCGTCTCGTTCGTGCGCACTCGGCCACGGTCGAGTGGCTGGAGACAGTTCTCGCCGAGGAAGCACTCGGAGGCCCCGTCGCCCTGCGCAGGACACCGCTTCAAGCGGCTGCCGGTGGGGCCGTTAAGATCGTGAACGCGCCCGCGACGTGGTCTGCTCGGGGCATCGACCGCGCACTGGATGTCGCCCGATCCACACCGAATCGTTTGTCCGAGCTGTTGGGCCGCGGCGCGCATGCGGGCGACATCGCCGCTCGAACGCTGTCGGCGAGCCGCGACGCGGCATTGGAGGCTGCGGAGGACGTCGTGCGCGAGGAAGGTGTCGACGGCGTCGCCGACGCCATCCACTCTGCACGTTCCGCCGCAGGCGTTCTGGACGCCGACGAGCTACCGATCGACGACTACGAATCCTTGAACGTCGCGGAAGCCGTGGCAGCGATCAAGGACTCGAGTGATCCGAAGGAGCTTCGGACGATTCTCGCGTTCGAGGAAGCACACAAGAACCGCCACGGTGTGGTCTCCGCGACGCAGACGAGACTGGCCGCGATCGCCGGTTCCATCATCGCCGTCGACTGATACTGCGGCCCGGCCCCACTTCCGTTGGGGCCGGGCCGTTGTCGGGCCCTGCGCTCACGCGCGCGTGACACGCGGCGGAAAGGTCTCCTTCAGCCCGCTGGGCCCGATGCCTCGGTCGAGCGCGACGAGAAGGACCAGGCATCCGATTCCGGACAGAATCAGTGCAACGCCGAAGACTGCCGTGAACCCGAATGCGTCGCCGACCACGCCGGCAGCGAGCCCTGCAGCACCCTGCGAGAACACCACCGCACATGCGACCAGTGTGTAGTCGGCTCCTGCGAAACGCTTGTCGGCTGCATCCATCATCAGTGCGAAGATCGCGACGGTCGCTGCGCCTCCGAGTACGTGCTCTGCCACGCTCGCAGTGACGAGGAGTGGAAATCCGCCGACGCCCAACGATGCGACCACATAGAGTGCCAGACTTGCGGTTTGAGTGACACCACCGACGAGCAGTGACCGCCGTCGTCCATAGCGCACAGACAGCCACGCGCCGAGTGCAGCGCCGCCGAGCGCCGCCACCGAGGACAGTCCCCCGTCGACGAACGCGATCTGGGCGAGAGTCAGGCCGCTGTCGGACATGAAGGGGCCGACGAGCGCCGAGCCCATCGAGTTACCGAACTTGAACAGCGCGACGAGCCCGATGAACGCCACCATCCCCGGGCGTCGCAGCCTGGCCAACCATCCGATGGTCAGGAGCGAAGCCCGCACGAGCGGGCCCGCTTCGGATTCGTCGGTGGTGTCCACGTCGGCTTCGGCCAGTGGTCGACGGGCGAACAGGACCGGAATCGTCGTGGCGATCAGCAGCACGGACATCGTGACGAACAGCGCGCGCCATCCAGCGAGCGAGAAGAGCCACAGCAGCAAACCTCCCCCGCACATCATTCCGATCCGGTATGCACCGACTTGAATTCCGTTGCCCACGCCGCGTTGTCGGACACCGAGGAGTCGGACGGCGAGGCCGTCGGTGACGATGTCCTGAGTCGCGGACAGAACGTTGACGAGGAAGATTCCGACGAACAGCCAGCGCAGGCTCGTGGACAGTTCGAGGAAGGCCATTCCCAGGGCCACGGCAGCTGCGCCCAGTTGCAGGCCGAGCAACCACCGTCGCCGGGTGCCGTAGCGATCCACGTACGGTGCCCACAGGAACTTCAGTGCCCAGGGCAGGAACAGGAACCCGGTCGCGCTGATCTTGACGAGGGAGTATCCGGACTCGCGCAGGACGACCGGCAGCGCAGTGGTGAAGAATCCGTAGGGAAGACCCTGGGCGAAATAGAGCGCGGTGAGCAGCGTGAGAGTGCCGACCGTGAACGAAGTCCCCCGCAACGCGAACGTCATGACCGACATCGTGTCAGACATCGGACTGAGGCAGGGATCGAGCACGCGTTGACAGTTTGAACTCTAACGGTTAGATTTCTAACTATGACCGGACCTGACGTCAATCTCACCAGCACTCTCGACCTACTGAGGTGGATCGGATGGGCTCAGCAGCAGGCCGGCCTCGACTGGATTCGTGAACGCGACCTCGGTCACCAGCAAAGTTTCGTCCTCGGTTACCTGACCAGGTCGCCCGGGGCGATCCAGCGGGACATCGCGAACATGACACGGACCACGCCCGCCAGTGTGTCGAGTCTTCTGCAGGGACTCGAGGCACGAGGGTTGATCGAGCGGCGTCCCGATCCGACGAACGAACGCATCAAACGGGTCTACGCCACAGAATCCGGCAGCGCACTGATCGCCGGATTCGACGACGCGATGAGGGCGATCGAGGACAAGCTCCTCGGGCCGCTCGACGACGACGAACGAACCACTCTGCACACGCTTCTGAGCAAGGTTACCGCAGAGCTCGCGCCCCCGTCCCGCGACTGACCGACCTCGCCCCACCTCCGACGCATCGACGACGCCGATGCGTCGACCGACCGTGCCCGCGTACCGCGTTGTCGGACAGGGCTTTCGCACCCATGCCCGGATCCCAACCATGCCCGGATCCCACCGCTGCACACGAGGAGTTGCCATGAATACCTCCACCGCCTCTACCGAGAACGTCACCGAGACCGAAGGTTCGAACCGGTGGTATCTGTCGTCCGCACCGATTTTTCGTGCGCTCGTGCACTTGTGTATTCCGATGGCCGCCGCGCTGATCGTGACCGCGGTCTACAACGTGGTCAACGCAGGGTTCATCGGTTCGCTCCACGACGCCACACTCCTCGCTGCCGTCACCCTCGGTTCACCGGTTCTGGGAATCGTGATGGCCGTGGGCGGAGTGTTCGGCACCGGCGGTAGCGCGTTGATCTCACGGCTGCTCGGAGGGTCCGAGGCCGATCCGTCGAAGGCCGGAGAGATCAAGCACGTGGCCTCGTTCTCGGTGTGGGGAGCTGCCGCGGTGGGTGTCGTGATCGGTGCCGTCGGAGTCGTTTTCGTCGATCCACTCGTTGCGTTGCTCGGCGCGCAGAGCAACGAGGTCCATGCCACGACGGCGTTCGTGGTGGTGATGCTGGTGTTCGTTCCGGTGCTGACGACGTCCTTCTGCCTCGAGCAGCTGGTGCGAGCAGAGGGCGCGACGCGGCAGGTGATGATCGGCCTGATCCTGTCGACCGTCGCGAACGTGGTGTTCGACGTACTGTTCATTCTCGTACTGCACTTCGGTGTTGCCGGTGCAGCACTGTCGGTCGGCCTCGCGAACGTTGTCACCGCCGTGTACTTCGTGACGTGGCTGTCACGGCACAGTGAACACGTCAGCCTCGCGCCGAGGCATGTGAGGCTGACGCGGTCGATCACCGGGCCGGTGTTCGGAATCGGCGTCGGTGAGCTGACTCAGGCAGGTTTCCTGGTGGTCACCTCGTTGGTTCTGAACAACCTCGCCGCTGCGTACGGTGACGGACCGCTCGCGGCCATGGGTGTAGCGGTACGCATTGCGCAGGTGCCTGAATTTCTCATCATGGGTGTCACGCTCGGTTGCCTGCCGCTGCTCGCCTACGCCTACGGCAAGGGTGATGCGCGGCGACTGTATGCATCGGTGCGGGGTGCCGGTGTGG
The DNA here is from genome assembly GCF_002258225.1 of Rhodococcus sp. RS1C4. Classification (NCBI taxonomy): domain Bacteria; kingdom Bacillati; phylum Actinomycetota; class Actinomycetes; order Mycobacteriales; family Nocardiaceae; genus Rhodococcus; species Rhodococcus sp. RS1C4. The sequence goes on from NZ_NOXZ01000011.1 coordinate 11,088, forward strand.
CCGTCGGCGTCATCGCGCTGGTCTTCTCCGCTGCGGCGTTCGTGTTCCGCGAGCAGGTGTTCGCAGCGTTCGTCGCAGACACCTCGCTGCTCGCCCTCGGCGGTGTCGTGATCACGGCTCAGTTGGTGTCGATGATCTTCAACGGTGCCGCGGGACTGGTCACTACACTGTTCCAGGCAACCGGTCGCGTACTTCCGGCGACGATCATGTCGATGACGCAGGGTCTGGCGTTCGTCCCCATCGTCGTTCTCGGCAACCTCTGGTTCGGGCTGAACGGCATCATCTGGGCGCTGACCGTCAGTGAAGGTCTCGTGCTCGTCGCGGGCGTCGCTTTGTGGCTCGCCTCGCGAACCGCCATCGCACGAGGCCTGGACGAGGGTGATGCCGAACCGGCCGACGCCGTACTCGGTGCCGGTCAGGGAGAGATGGGCTGACGCAGAATCGTTCTGAGCCTGGACGGTTCGACCCGTCGTGCATCGCTCAGGTATATCTCGTGATGCTTCCCCGTCATCGACGCACCGGTTCGTGGGATGACGTCGTCGTGCATCGTCGCCAGGATTGCTGCCTCGTCGTCGTACGGGCCGACGTGCAGTGTCTGCACGCACCGGCCTTCGTCCAGCGTCATGGTTCGGATTCGCCGAAGACCCACTGGGTTACCTGTTCGCTCGACGGAATCTTGTGCGGCAGAAACTTTTTCGTCGTCGATCCAGTCGGGGATCAAGATCATCGCCGTCCACTTCCACTGCGCCTTGTCTCGGGCGGTGGTGAAGGAGTTCATGTTCGGTGCCCACCAGAGCGCTTCGAGCGGCATGACGACGTAGTCGCGCCCGAGCTCGTTCTTGCTCGCGAATTTGATGGCGTAGGCGACGGGGAACAACGCTTGGAGCGCCTCTCGGTACTCCGGGGCGGTGTTGGGATCACCGGAACCGTCGATCGCGATGTACTGCAGGGGCGGGACCTCCACGACGTCGAAGCGCCCCTGCCGCGCGGAGTAGGTCGGGATCGTCTTCTTGAAGTCGATCTTCATCGCCTGCTCCCCTCGCGCCGTTCAGGTGGCCAGGGGATCACCGTACCGCCAGGGGTCCCTCGCGTGCGATCTTCTCGGTGGACCGGATACCCCCATGCGGGGGTAGTCGACTATGGCGCGCGTCACATAACGTCTCGATCCTGAACCGACCACCCTTTCGGCGCCGATTCCTGGAGAGACATGACATCACTGACACCCGACGACGCGGTCACCCGTCGAACCCCCGACGCGACACCGTCGTCCGCACCGCATCCGGTACCGACGACCAGTGTTCGCAAGGTCGCGGTCGCGAGCGGCATCGGCACGACCATCGAGTTCTACGACTTCTTCATCTACGGAACCGCCGCCGCACTTGTCTTTCCGACGGTGTTCTTTCCTGCTCTCGGCTCGACGGCAGGAACGGTCGCATCGTTCGCGACGTTCGCGGTCGCCTTCATCGCGCGTCCGGCGGGCGCAGTGCTCTTCGGCCACTTCGGTGACCGGATCGGCCGTAAGAAGACGTTGATCTCCACGCTCCTCCTCATGGGAATCTCCACCTTCGTGATCGGACTTCTGCCCGGTGCTGCCACGATCGGTGTTGCGGCGCCGATCATCCTGGTCGTTCTTCGGTTCGGACAGGGGTTCGCAGTGGGTGGTGAATGGGCGGGCGCAACGCTGTTGACCGCCGAGTACGCGCCTGCGAAGAAACGTGGCTTCTACGGTATGTTTCCGCAGCTCGGCCCGTCGGCGGCGTTCATTCTCTCGAGTGGGACGTTCCTCATCACCGGGGCGGTGTTCGGTGACACCAACGAGGTCTTCCTCGACTACGGCTGGCGAATTCCGTTCCTTCTCAGCGCGGTGCTGGTGTTGATCGGTCTCTACATGAGGCTGGCGATCGAGGAGACACCGATCTTCCGTGCGAACCAGGCAGAGGAAGAGAAGGTACAGGCCCGCGCGACGAAGCTCCCCGTGCTCGACGCGTGGCACGTGCAGAAGCGCGAGGTCCTGCTCGCCGCAGGTGCACTGGCATCGCTGTTCTCCCTCTTCTACATGGGCACCGCATATCTGACCAGTTACGGGACCAAGACTCTGGGATTCGACCGGCCGTTCGTACTGTGGACCGGAATCCTCGGGGCCGTGGTGTTCGGCATCGCAATCGGGCTGTCCGCGGTGTACTCCGACCGTGTCGGCCGTCGCCGCGTCATCATGGCGTCCTGCTCGGTGGCGATTCCGTGGACACTCGTCCTGTTTCCGCTGCTCGATACCGGCAACCCCGGTGCGTACGTGTTTGCGATGTGTGTGACTCTGTCCATTTTCGGTATTGCGTACGGTCCCACGGGCGCCCTGCTTCCCGAGCTGTTTCAGACCAGGTTCAGGTACACCGGAGCGGGACTCGGGTACAACCTGGCGGGTGTACTGGGTGGCGCGATTCCTCCTCTGCTTGCGGCCCCGTTGACCGCGCAGTTCGGCAGTATCGCCGTCGGCGTGATGCTTGCACTGCTGTCCGTTCTCAGCCTCGCCTGCACCAAGGCCCTCGTAGAGACGAAGGCTGTGGACATGACCTGACCCCCACGTAGCGGGTCGACTGCCCGGGGACGCCACCGACCGTGTCCCCGGGCCTTGTCCGTGTCTGTGTCGTCCCAGGTCAACGCCTGGCTGCGGCAAAGGCTGTCTCGAACGCGTCGAGAGCATCGTCGGAGTCTGCGGACGCCCATGCCTCGAGCCCCACGACCCCGGTGTAGCCGATGCGTTTCAGCGCGGACGCAATTGCGGCGTAGTTGATCTCTCCGGTACCGGGCTCACACCTGCCGGGCACGTCCGCGACTTGGATCTCACCGATGTACGGCAGAGCTTCCGTGACCGACTCGATCAGATTCCCCTCCCCGATCTGAGCGTGGTAGAGGTCGAGATTCAGACGAAGGTGGGGATGGTCGACAGCGCGCACCAGGGACAGGGTGTCCGCGGCGGATGCGAACGGTGTGCCGGGATGATCGACGGCGACGTTGAGATTTTCGAGCACGAACGTGCGGCCTGCCTTCTCCCCCAACTCCGCGAGCGTGCGCAACGTGTCGGCAGCCGTGAGCCACATCGTCGGTGTGACCACCTGTACGGGCCGTAGTGGCAGACCGCCCTCGCCGAGGCCGGTACCGTGCAGATTCAGCCGAGGGCATGCGAGACGGTCGGCAACGTCCAGGGACCGCGCGGCGGACGCGAGTATCTCCGCGATACCGTCGGGTTCGGTCAGGTTCCCGGCGAGATAGCCTGTCATGGAAGAGAATTCGGCCCCGGACGAGGCGAGAGCATCGATGTCCTTGTTCGACCAGTCCCAGATTTCCACCAGCAGGCCACGGTCGGATATGCGCCGAACTCGTTCGAGCATCGGCAGATCGAGATAGAGCATCTCCGCGCACGCGGCAAGGTCGACCCCGCCGATCATGCGTCGAACCCGGTTGCGTCGATGTCCACGGAGCGTGCGGTGGCTGCGCTCTCCATGGCCGCGAGTGCGACGGTCAGTGCTGTGCGCGCGTCCTGACCGGTCACCGGCGCATCGGTTCCCTCACGGATCGCATTCACGAATGCGACGAACTCACCCAGGTACGCGTCGCGCAGCAGATCGGTGTCGCGACGGGCAGTGTCGACTCCGATTCCGCCCGGACCGTAGTAGGTCATGTCGCTCGACCGTGCGTTGCCTGCGGTGACCATGCCGCCCGATCCGAACACTTCGGCGCGTACGTCGTACCCGTACAGCGCACTGAAGTTGGCCTCGGCAACGGCAATTGCGCCGTTGTCGAATTCGACGGTGACGACGGCAGTGTCGAGGTGGCCGTCGGCTTTCGCGTCGGGACGGATCAGCGCATCGGCGATTGCGGTCACGCGCGTGGGGCTCGCGCCCGGATTGAGGAACGCCAGTGCGTCGAAATCGTGAATGAGTGTCTCGAGGAAGATCGTTCCGGGCGGTATTCGTGCCGGATCGGCTGTGAACGGACCTGGATCGCGGGTGACCGACCTCAGAAGCTGAGGGGTGCCGACTCGTCCGGAGTCGATTGCGGCGCGAGCAGCGATCCAGCCGGCCGCGAAGCGGCGATTGAACCCGACCTGCAGCACCACGTTCGCAGCGCCGGCAGCGGCGATCGCTCGATCGGCGTCGGCCAGCGTGATGGCCATCGGCTTCTCGACGAAGACGTGTTTGCCGGCTTCGGCGGCCGCGACCACGAGCTCTGTATGCGTCCTGGCCGGCGTGGTGATGACAACTGCGTCGACGTCGGCGCGCGCGAGGATCGCCGCTGCGGATGTCTCCGCGATGTCGACGCCGAGTAGATCGGCCAGCCGTTCACCGCTCGGCGTCGGGTCCGCAATGGCGACGAGCTCGGCTCCGGGGACGTGGCGGGCGATGAGTTCGGCGTGGCTGGAGCCGATTCGTCCGGCACCGATCAGGGCCAGTCGAACTGGATTCTTCGTGGACATCGTTCTTCCGTTCTGACGACTAGTACGTACTAGTAGTACGTTCCAGTGCAGAGTAGGGCTACACCGGTCGACGGTCAACCACGTGGCGTCCGAGAGTGCTCTAAAGCGCTACCACCTTCCCGGCAGCTCTGGTTGCCGGCGAATCACAATCCTCGGGCCACTTCGTCTTCAGCTCCCGATGAACGTGGTGTCGGCGCCGATCGCAGACAGGAGTTCGACGTCGTGACTGATCATCAACACACCCATGCCGGCCGCGTCCGCATTCCCTTGGATCAAACGGACGATCGCAGCGGTCGTCGCTGCATCGAGCATGGCCGTGGCCTCGTCGCAGATCAGATACTTCGGTTTCTGCGCGAGAGCTCGTGCCACGCAAGCACGTTGAAGTTGACCGTCGCTGACCTGGTGAGGCTTCCTGGCCAGGAGGTCGGTGGTCAATCCGACACTGTCGGCGAGCTCGTCGACATCCGCGGCACGACGCGCGATCACAGCGGGTTGCTCGATGATCGACCGCAACGTCATGCGTGGATCGGTCGCCGATCGCGGAGATTGGAAGAGCAGCGCAACCTTCCGCCGCACATCGGGTGGGACGGAGAACCCCACCCCGCTCACGTCCACGCCGTCGATGCGGACGACACCTTCGCGCGGCGCGAGAAGTAACGCGAGGACTCGCGCCATGGTGGATTTGCCGGAACCGGAAGGTCCCGCGAGACCGACGAGTTCGCCGGCAGGCACCGACAAGGACTGCCGGACGAGTACATCGTTCGTGCCTGGGTACGCGGCTGTGATATCCGATGCGTCGAGGCTCATGATGTCGCCTTCGTTCTGTAGGACCTTGCCCCGACGGTGATCAGCTTCGTCGGTCCACCCGAGAACATCGTGTCCGGTCGTCGGAGGTGGTACACGCACTCGTCGGGCAGGTCGGTCAGCTGCGGCGGTATTCCCGGCATCGGGTTCAGGCCACGGGACGGCAGGGCGTTCAGGAGGTCGCGGGTGTAGTCGTGCAACGGATCGTCGAGCACGAACCGAGCTGGACCCGTTTCCATGATGCGCGACGCGTACATGACGGCGACTCGATCGGCGACGGACGATCTGAGGAGGGACGACAGGTCGTGGGTGATGAGCAGGACGGCGGCACCGTTGTCCGCCGACCGACGCAGCAGTGCCAGCACGCGATCGGCGAGTTCGGTGTCGAGGTTGGCCGTCGGTTCGTCGGCGACGATCACCGAGGGATCCCCGACGAGCGCCCCGGCAATCGCGACCCGTTGCGCCATGCCCCCGGACAACTCGTGTGGATGGCAGTCCAGCGCCGCCGGGTCCAACCCGACTCGAAGGGCCAAGTCGTCCGCGGTGTGGGTGGACCCGAGCACCCGAATCGTTTCGTTCAGTTGTGAGCGCGCTGTCCGTACCGGGGTCAGGTAGGACGAAGCCGACTGCGGAATCAGTGCCACGTCCCGTCCGCGGAAGGACTTGTCGGTGAACACGTCGACCGTCCGGGTGTCGGTCCTGACCGAAATCGAGCCCGTCACCGACGATTCCCTCGGGAGCATCGACATCACGGCAGACGCGAGAATCGATTTGCCACAGCCGGATTCGCCGACAAGCGCCGTGATGGTACCCCGTTCGACCGAGAGGTCCACGTTGCTGGCTGCGTGCACGACGCCACCGCCGCGCACCGGAATCCTGACGGTCAGATTCTCGATCGTCAGAGCGCTCACAACCGCAGCTCCGATGGCACGGGTGGTGCGATCGACGAGCGCAAGGCCGAGCCCGCCAGCGCCACGGACACCGTTGCGAGCACGAGAATTCCCGCCGGAAACACCAGTGTCCACCATCCTCCGAGGAGCAACGAGCTTCTCGCTTCGGACAACAGAGTTCCGAGGCTCGGCTGGTGCGGTGGAAGTCCGAAGCCCAGGAACGACAACGTCGACTCGTGCCAGATCGCGTGAGGCAACAGGAGTACGACAGCGATCAGGGCTTGCGGCATCACCGCAGGCAGCAGATGCCGCACTGTGACGTGACGTCGACTCGCGCCGGCGAGGATGGCGGCGTCGATGTAGGGCCTGCCCCTCAGTCCGAGTATCTCCGATCGAACGATGCGAGCGACCTGCGTCCAATGTGTGAGTGCGATCGACAGCATCACCGCGGTCGCACTGCCTCGGAACATCGCGACGATGACGATACCGAGCAGCAGATGCGGGAGCGCATTGACGGCGTCGGTGCCCCGCATGACGACCCGGTCGAACCAGCCACCACGGAGTCCGGCCGCTGCACCGACGGCGGTCCCGATCAGCGTGGCGAGCACCGCGCACGACGCGGCGATCAGGAGGGACGTCCGTATCGCGCTTGCGCTGCGTACGAACAGATCTCGGCCTGCCGAATCGGTACCGAACCAGTGCGAGAACGATGGCGCCAACCTTGCTTGCTCGAAATCGGTGATGCGATCGTCGACGCCGGACAACCAGGGAACGCCGACGGCGTACAGCGCGAGGAGCGAGAGAACGGCGACAGCGACGACCGAGCGTCGCCTAGCCATCGGTGTTCACCCGGGGATCCAACACGGCTGCGGACACGTCGGCGATCAGGGAGCCGAGCATGACCGCAACGGTCGTACCGACCGTCAGAACGGCCAGCAACGCCATGTCGAGATCCCGCGCGGACTGAACGAGGGCGCCTGCGATGCCGGGCCACGAGAACACTTCCTCGACGAGTACGGCTCCGACGACGAGCTCCGGTAATCGGGCTCCCACGACGTTGACGAACGGGGCGAGCGAGGCCGGGACGATATGTCGAGTCGTGACCGTCCGGCCCGGAATTCCTCGCGCGACAGCGCCCGCCACGAAGTCCTCACCACGAGAGGTCGATACCGATTCGCGCACCGCCAGCAGCAACCACGGTAGCTGTGACAGGGCGAGCACCGACACCGGAAGCGCGAGGTGTTCGAGCACTCCGACAGGAGTCGGGTCGGCACCCGCCTCGGTGAGTCCTGCTACCGGTAGCCATCCCAGTCCGAGCGCGAACAGCGCGATCGCGCCGAGAGACAGCACGTACGGCGGCACTCCTTGCACAGCTAGGCAGACTCCGGTCGTCACGCGGTCGAGCCATCCTCCGCGACGACTACCGGCAAGGACCCCGAGCACCAGCGCAAGGGTCGCGGCAAGCAGCAGACCGAGTCCTGCGAGCAGCAGAGTCCACGGGACGCGCTCCACCACCACCTGAGTCACTGGTTGTCCGAACGATCTCGACGTTCCCAGATCGCCGGTCAACACGCCCTGTACCCATTGTCCGTACGCGTCGTACCACGAACGGTCCAGACCGAGTTGTTCGGTGAGAACAGCCTTGTCCGCCTCCGATGTCGTGGTGTACCGCACACCCAGGTATGCCACGAGAGGATCGAACGGCGACGCCGCCGCAGCCGCGAACAGCCCGACCGAGACGGCCACGCAGACCGGCACCACGAACAGCAGTCGCCTACGCACCATGGCGACGATCGAACGCCGTCGGGCGTGGCGATCCCGCCGAGCCGTCACCCGTCGCCGAAGCAGTGTGGAGGTCACGGTGTTGTCGTCCAGGTCTGCAAGGACCACCATGGTCCCCACGTGACGCCGTGAGAGTGCGGCTCCAGAATCGGGCCCGACACTGTCCAGTCCGAGTCCTTCGCGACGTAGGTGTGATCGAGAAACACCAAGTACACGTACCCCGGATCCTCGACGTAGGCTCGCTGCATGTCGCGGTAGGCACGGTCACGCTCCGCGGTGTCCAGACTTCGACGCCCCCGCTCCAACGCAGCATCGACGTTCGCGTTCGAGTAATCGCTCGCGTTGTCGTACACGCTGCCGACATCGGGGCGAAGAAACACGGAGTTCAACGCGTTGTATGCCTGCGTGTCCGGGTCGTACGGTTCGGAACCACCGCCGAGGAGTGTCCCGTCGTACGAAATCCTGGTATCGATCCGGTCCCAGGACAACGCCTCCAGACTCACGTCGATACCGACCGCCGATGCGTCGGACGCGAAGGCCTGAGCAAGGTCTCGACGTACTGTGTCCGTCGAGTTGTACATGACGGTGAACGCCGCGCGGGTGCCGTTCCTGGCGCGCACCCCGTCCGCGCCGAGCCGCCACCCCGCGCCGTCGAGGACACGCGCCGCACTCCCGGGGTCGTACGAGAACACCGCCGACGGTTCGTACGCGTCACCGTAGACCTCCGGGATCGGCGTAGCCGCCGGCCGCCCGAACCCACCCAGGATGCCGTCGACCATCGATTGCCGATTCACCGCGAGGTTCAACGCCATCCGCACGGCCTCGTCCCCCGCCACCGGGTTGTCCGTCGGGAGGGACACCCCGCGCCAGTCCGCGGAAGTGTTGGACGCCAGCGACATTCCGTCGCGCACGCCGATCGACTCGGCGAGCAGCGGAGGAAGGTTCGTACCGTCGATCTCCCCGGCCGCCATGCGTTGGGCGCGCGTGTTGTCGTCCGGCACGTACAGCAGGGTCAATTTCTTCACCTCGGGCGCGCCACCGAAGTACTTCTCGTTCGCCTCGAATATCGCGCGGTCCGGTGTCAGGCCGACGAGAGTGTAGGGTCCGGTGCCGATCGGCGCGGTGTTGAGGCTCGATTCCGCAGCAAGCCCCGGCGTGGCCACCGATTCCGAGGGAACTATGCCGATCAGCAGTTTCGTGGGCAGCGCCGAGTACGGATAGGCGAGACGGAACTCGACCGTACTGTCGTCCACCGCAACGACGTCGCTGATCATGTCGAACGACGACCGCGCTTCCGAAGCCGATGCCGGGTCGAGGATCGCACGGTAGGTTGCCACCACGTCGGCGGCATCGAATTCCGAGCCGTCGGAGAACGTGACGCCGCCGCGCAGCGGCACCGTCCACACCGTCGCATCCGCGTTGGCTGTAGGGATCTCGGTGGCGAGAGCAGGTGTGAACCCAGGGAGACCTGGTGTGCCATCCAGGCGTAGGAGCCCGTCGTACATCTTGGCCTCGCCTGCGGAGCCGTAACCCGCGATCGGGTTGTAGCCACCGAGTTGATGCCCGTCGGCGAGGACGATGCCCCCCTCGGACGACACATTTGTCGAACCGGTGGGCGCACCGCAGGACGCGAGCGCGAGGATGCAGACCGCTCCCGCGGCGCAGCGATGTCCGAAACGTGTGTTCATCTACCTTCTTCGTTCGTACGGAAGTTCAAATGTACAAACGTTCAGATGAAAATGCGCGTCGGCGGTGCACTCACTCGCGACGCAATTCGGCGGCCGACGCCGGTCCGATCGCGACAGATCGGGTCGAGTCGTTCGACCACTGGGACCACGAACCCGGGTACAGGGCCGCCTCCATGCCCAGAATGTTCAAGCCCGCGATCACATGAGCGGCGGTGACTCCAGATCCGCAGTACACAGCGGCAACGTCGGTGCCGTCCCCCACGTGGTCGGTCAGCGCCGATCGAAGCTCGTCGTCGGCAAGAAATGTCCCGTCCTCCGCCAGCAGAGCGCTGGTCGGGAAATTCTTCGCGCCTGGAATGTGACCGGCCTTCGGATCCACCGGTTCGACCTCGCCTCGAAAGCGTTCGGCTGCGCGTGCGTCCACAAGTCGGCCCGACTCGGCGAACCGTGCCGCGCCATCGGCGTCCACCGTTGTGAGGCCGCCTGCACTCAGCGTCACGTTGCCGGATTCGACCGATGCCTCGCCCGATTCGACTGGACGATGCGATCGGGTCCACGCAGCGAAACCGCCGTCGAGGATCCGCACGTTCGCGATTCCGGCCCACCTCAGTAGCCACCACGCCCGCGCCGCCGACGTACTCGGACCCGCGTCGTACACGACGACGTCGTCTCCGTTGTCCAATCCCCACCGACGGGCGGACGCCTGAAGATCGGCGATGTCCGGCAACGGGTGCCGCCCTGCTTCCGGCCCCGCGTTCCCGGCGAGTTCGGTGTCCAGGTCCACGTAGACTGCGCCCGGTATGTGCGACTGCCGGTACAGCTCGTGGCCGTCGCTTCGTCCGAGTGCCCACCGCACGTCGAGAACCACGACGAGTCCGTCCGCAGACGCGGCACGACCGAGTTCCTCGACGCTGACGAGCACCGAACTGCGGGATGTCTGCGAAGTCATCTTTCTGTCCTATGGTTGGTGAGACTAAGACCTTTCGATCAGTGCTTGACCAGGTCCAATGCGAACTCGATGTATGCGGCTGCGACGTCCTCCGGTCGCTCGTTGCGCGCGGTGTCGAACCACTGGGCCACGGCGACGCACATCGCCACGACGGCGCGTGCGGCCTCACGCGGCCTTGTGGTGCCGAACAACCCCTGCTCCACCCCCGCGTAGACCTCGGCATCCACCATGCGCTGGACCTCGACGCGTTTGGCTGCGATGCGCGAGTAATTGGAGTCCTCGAGACTACGCATTTCACTGGACCCGATGAATCCGAGCTCCTTGCGGTAACTGTGATAGAGCGTCAGGCTCTCGATCAGCCGGGCGAATCGACTGATCGGAGAATCTCCTTCCACCTCGTCACGGGCGGCGGTAACACGACGTAGGAGGTCGGTCATCGTGAGCTCGAAGATGGCTACGAGCATTGCCTGTTTACTCGGGTAATAGTGGTAGAGAGCGGATACACTCGAGCTCGCTTCCTCGGCTATGTCGCGAATGGAAGAGCCCTCGTATCCCTTCCGCACGATGCACGCCACCGCAGCTCGCAGCACGACGTCCATGTCGAGCTCACCGTACTCACGCCAGTTCGGGGGCCGATCTCCAGCAGCGTTCGAGTTCGCGCTGCCGGACGCTGCTGGGGCGCCCGTGAACAGATCGCCGGGCGCGATGTCGAGGACAGTCGCGATAGCGTGCAAACGATCGATGCTCATCGTGGTTCGACCGGTCTCGAGAGCCGTGATGGTAGCCGGGCTCAGGTCCAGCCGGCGCGCCAGCTCCCGGAGGGATATCCCCTGCTGAGTACGCATGTCCCTGACCCGGGCACCGACATACGCGCCGGGACTGGTCGACGATTCTGCACTGGTCATGCGTTCAGCCTACCAACCGACTGCCGTTCACCAGCACTGAACAGCGGTGCCGGGTCCACCTGTTCTGCGGTTGATCCCCTCGTTCTGGCACCCCGCACCGTGCCGGATCGATCATCTGCCGGCGAAACGGCCGATACGGCCTTGGGCATCGTCGGACGTACCGACCCTGGCGATCGTCTCGGCTTCGTCGTCCAGATGCTCCTGATACGACGACGTCATTGCCTTGCGCATCAGCCGCCGTGTTTCACCGAGTGCCGGATGGGCGCCGGCAACGAGGGTTGCCGCCAGTTCTTCTGCGCGGGTGGTGATGTCGGAATCGTCCACGAGGTCGGTGATCAGGCCCGTGTCGAGCGCTTCCTGGGCGGAGACGACGCGGGATGTCAGCAACATCCGAGCGGCATTGCGTGCGCCCACGACCGCCGGCAGCAGCGCGGACACTCCGCAATCCGGAGACAGACCCACGCCCGAGTACGCCGCGGCGAACTTGCTCGACGGCCCGGCGACGACGAAATCGGAAGCGAGAACGAGGCCGAGCCCTGCACCCGCGGCCGAACCCTGCACGGCAGCAACGACGATGACCGGCAGCGTGTCGAGCTTCGCCAGTGCCCGGTGAACCACACCGGCCAGATCGCGTAGAAATCCGGGAGTGTCCTCCGCCGCCGCCATCTGCCGTACGTCGCCACCGGCGCAGAAGTTCTTGCCGTCTCCGCTCAGCAGGACCACGCGGACCGACGGGTCCGCGGCGACATTCTCGACTGCTCGTTCGAACGCCTCGGCCAGATCCGTATCGATGGAGTTGGACGCGGCGCCGCGCGAGAGACGGATGCGAGCAAGCGCGCCGTCTGTCGAGTAAATCACCGGCTCGTCGACGATCGCGTCGGTCATCGTGGTGCCATACGGATGGCGCCGTCCAATCGGATGACCTCACCGTTCAGCATCGGGTTCTCGACGATGTGCCGTACGAGCGCGCCGAACTCGTCCGGGTCACCCAACCGCGACGGGTGTGGCACCTGCGCGCCGAGAGATGCCCGTGCGTCTTCCGGCAGCGTCTTCAGCAGAGGTGTGTCGAAGATTCCCGGTGCGATGGTCGCGACACGGATCTGGTGACGCGCGAGCTCACGGGCGATGGGGAGAGCCATCGACACGATGCCGCCCTTGGATGCCGCGTAGGCAGGCTGACCGATCTGGCCGTCGAACGCCGCCACGGACGCAGTGTTCACGATGACGCCGCGCTCGCCGTCGACACTGTCGGTGGCCGCAATCCTCTCTGCTGCAAGGCGAATGACGTTGAACGTGCCGAACAGGTTGATCCGAACGATACGTTCGAAGTCCTCGAGGGGAAGCGGGCCGTTCTTGCCGAGGACCTTTCCGGGAGGGCCGACGCCTGCGCAGTTCACCACGACTCGGAGCGGTCCCTGCTCCGACAGTACGTCCAGTGCCTGCGACACGTCCTCGGTCGAAGTCACGTCTCCGGGAAGGAACGTGACGGAACCCGCGTGTGCTTGCGCGACGGCCTCACCGGGTGATCCCGGCAGGTCGAGGATGCCCACTTGAGCTCCTGCAGCCACGAGCGCCTCGGTGGTGGCCAGTCCGAGACCGGACGCACCTCCCGTGACCAATGCGGTGATGTTGTCGGTCTTCAACGAAAAGCTCCTGTTCTGTGTCCACGACGAGTGTGTTCCGTCATGAGTACTGGTTCGGATCGTGCACGGGCGGGGGAAGCAGTCCGGTCGGACCGCGGCGATGTCAGCGTGGATCGACGAAGATGTCGTAGTCGAGTGGTTCGACTCCCCCGTACTGCTGCAGGTCCGTGACTCCGGCCTCGGCCAGCACGTCGACATCGATGGTCGTTCGTCCCGTTCGGCGGCTCGGGCGGTGGGCCAGCAGCAGCGCCGCTGCATCCGCCATGATCTGCGGATCGCGCGCGTGCGAAGTGCCTTCTTCTCCGCCCAGCAGGTTCTTGACGGCAGCGGTTGCGATCGTGGTCTCGGGCCACAGGCAGTTGCTTGCAATACCGAACTCGGCGAACTCGGCGGCGAAACCGAGTGCAAGCAGGGTCATTCCGTATTTTCCGAGCATGTACCCGGGATGTTTGCCCAACCATTCGTTCGACATGTTCATCGGTGGAGACAGCGTCAGAACCTGCGCGGAATCGGACTTCTTCAGGTGCGGAAGGCACGCCTGCGTCAGCGCAAACGTCCCGCGCACGTTGACCTGCTGAATGAGGTCGAACCGTTTGAGCGGCAGGTCCTCTGTCTTCGCGAGATTCAGCACGCTCGCATTGTTGATGCAGAAATCGATTCCGCCGAACGTGTCCATCGCGGTCTGGGCAGCTCGCTGAACGTCGGCGTCGATGCGCACGTCTCCGACGACTCCGACGGCCTTCCCGCCTGCGGCCTCGATCTGTTCGACGGCGGAGTGAATGGTCCCGGGAAGCCGGGGGTCCGGGTTGTCGGTCTTGGCCAGCAGGACCAGGTTGGCACCACCCTTCGCCAGCTGTGTGGCGATGGCCAAGCCGATTCCTCGGCTGCCACCGGACATCACCGCGGTGAGTCCGTCGAAGCGTAGGTCGCTCATGATGTTCCTCCGTCAGATTCGTTCGATGATCGTCGCGTTGGCCATGCCGCCGCCTTCGCACATGGTCTGCAGGCCGTACCGACCGCCCGTGTGCTCCAGGTAGGTCAGCATCGAGGCCAGAAGTCGACCGCCGGACGCTCCGAGGGGATGCCCGAGCGCGATCGCGCCGCCTGCGGGGTTCAAGCGCTCGGGGTCGGTGTCGAAGTGGCTCTGCCACAGCAACGGAACCGGCGCGAACGCTTCGTTGACCTCGTACGCGTCGATCCGGTCGAGCGTCAGACCCGACTTGGCGAGAATCTTCTCGGTTGCCGGAATCGGACCGGTCAGCATCAGGAGCGGATCACTACCTGCGACGCTGAAGCTGTGGAACCGAGCGCGGGGGGTCAACCCGAGCGCCGACGCCTTCTCCTCGCTCATGATGAGGGCCGCCGACGCGCCGTCGGTCAGTGGCGAGGAGTTTCCGGCGGTGATCGACCAGTCGATCTCCGGGAACCGGGCGGACATCTCGTCGGTGCGGAACACCGGACGAAGCGATGCCAACGACTCTGCGGTAGTGGACGATCGGACGGTCTCGTCGACGCTCACCAATACGTCGTTTCCTGATGCGTCCGTGGTCCTGACAGGCACGATCTGGTCTGCCTGCAGGCGCTCGGCTGCCTGCGACGCGAGCCGATGCGAGCGGGCTGCGTACGCGTCCAGTTCCTCACGACCGAACTTCCACCGTGCTGCGATCAGTTCGGCTCCGATGCCCTGTGACACGAGCCCCTCGGGGAATCGCGCCTTCAACGGTCCCACGTTGGGATCGGCGCCCCCGACGTTCGAGAACATCGGAGCTCGGCTCATCGACTCCACACCGCAGGCGATGACGATGTCGTACGCACCCGCGGCGACGCCTTGAGCTGCGAATGCTGCGGCCTGCTGGCTGGAACCGCACTGGCGATCGATGGTGGTGGCCGGTACGGATTCGGGAAATCCGGCAGCAAGAACAGCGGTACGAGCGATGTTCACGGCCTGCTCGCCGGACTGGGTGACGCAGCCGGCGATGACGTCGTCGACGAGAGCCGGGTCGAGATCGTGCTTGCGAACCAGCTCCGCCAACAGATCGGCGAGAAGGGTGGCCGGGTGTACCGATGACAGCGAACCGCCGGGCTTGCCCTTGCCCGACGGTGTGCGGATGACATCGACGATGACTGCTGTGCTCATGGGAATTCCTCGCTGGAGTTGATCGAATATCAGAAGCCGAGAAGCTCGGACACGTAGCCCCGAGCTCTGGATGCGTCGAAGGACCGTGCAATCTGCATCTTTTCGGCCTCGGCCGAACCTTCTGCATGGGTAGCGAGCACCGACTGGTACCCACCCCAGCTGCCGGTGCAGAGATCGCCGATCAGATTGATCAGCCGAAGTCTTTGCTCGGCCGGAACCGCTGCCGCAAAGTACTTCTCGAGGACCTTACGGGTGTCGGGGTCCGCCCAATCGCCCGCGCCGGGACCGGTGGCCACCAGTCCGCCTGCGAGGTCGAGAACCGCTGCGGTCGCCGCATGGAATCCATGTGCGAAGTGATACTTGGCCATGTTCACAGCGAGAGGGTCGGGCAGCTGAACGCCGTTGTCGCCCTGTGTCGACCGGATCGCGGCGAGTTGGCCGAAGCCACGAACGGTTTCTGTGTACGAAATCAGCTCGGTCAACTTGCTTTTCACGTGACCGGCCTTGGAGATTCCGTTGGCCTCGGCGACCATCGTCGCCGATCCGACGAGCAGGTCGAGCAGAGGCAACTTGTAATTGATGGCGGTGTACCGGTGGTAGTCGACGAATGCGATCGCAAGCGGACCTGCCAGTTCGGGTTGCCGAGCGAGGAACACGCGGTTCTTCGGGACCCGAACGTCGTCGAAGACGGTCAGGCTCTCCAGGAGCTTGTGCTTGGAGGAGAGCGGGTGGGTGAACTCGTCCCTGTCTCCGTGCAGGTAGGGCGAGACGTACAGGGTGAGCCCGGGTGTGTCCACCGGCACAGCGAAGCTGAGTGCATAGTCCGCGTCCGCGGGACCCATTGCGCGCGTGGGCAGGACCAGGATTTCGTCTGCGTTCGCGGAGAAGGAGGTGTGCACCTTCGCGCCACGAACCGTGATCGTCTCGGCGTCCTCGTCGACGATGTGCAGGTACAGATCGGGATCGGCCTGCTGATGTGGTGCGAGCATCCGGTCGCCCTTGACGTCGGTCTGTGCGACCGCGATCGCGACGTCGTTCGCGCAGCAATGCTCGTAGAACGCCTTGGCGTTCTCCAATCCCTCCCCGGACAGAGCCCGCAGGAGACCGAACAGTGCGTCGCTACCGACCTCCTTCAAGACGATCGTGCCAGTGCCGAGTTTGCACACACTTTCGATCAGCCGCCCGCGACGCTCGATGTCCTCGGCGGTACGTGGTACTCGATAGAACGCGGTGTACGGACCCTGTCCATCGTCGGCGATGGCCAGATCGGGTTCGAGTTCCGCGATGTCGTACGCAAGCCCCGAGTGAGAGATCGCCGTGTCGAACTCGGAGAACGCCGTGACGTCGTCGACCTTCTGGCCCTGGTACACGACGTTACGGCCGTCTCGCAGCCCCTCTCGGTACTGGCGTGCTGTGCGAATGCCCATCTGACGAACCTCTCGGAAGTGACTTGCACACGACTACAACGGTACGACAGACCGTTCAATCGTTCGACTTTTGTTTAGTTTGTCAGCGGTGCATTTATGTGTCAACGTCTGAATTCCAAACCTCGACCTTGATACTCGCGGAGTGCGACCCCGATCGTTGATACGGTTGCATCGATCGAACGTTCTCTGTTCAGCGAAAGGCATGCCATGTATCCCGGGGCCCACGTTGCGACCCACCCGAGCAAAGCTGCTGTAGTCATGGCCGAAACCGGTGAGACAGTGACGTTTGCCGAACTGGAATCCCAGTCCGTCCGCATTGCTCGCTATCTGCGCGACGCCGGACTTCGCGTAGGCGACCACATTGCGCTCGTCAGCGACAACACGGTCAGGGTGTTCGAAGTGTATTGGGCTGCGCTCCGGTCAGGTCTGTACATCACTGCCGTCAACCGTCATCTCACCCCCGCCGAGATGGCGTACATAGTCGACGACTGCGGAGCCCGCGCTGTCATCACCTCCGCTGCGCTCGGGGACACTGCCACGAAGGTTGCCGACTTGGTCGACGGCGTGGACATCCGCTTGGCCTTCGGGGGTCCGGTTCCGGGGTTCGACGACCTCGACGACGCGATCGGCGACCTGTCGGACGAACCCTTGGCCGATCAGCCGCGCGGCGCGGACATGCTGTACTCCTCCGGAACCACGGGCAAGCCCAAGGGGATCGAGCCGTCACTTCCGAATCGGCAGATCGAAGAACCCGGAGACACGATGGCTGCGTTGGCGTCGACGATCTGGAGTGTGGATTCGTCGACGGTCTATCTCTCGCCGGCCCCTCTCTACCACGCTGCTCCCCTTCGCACCGCCGCGGCGGTACAGGCTCTCGGCGGAACGGTCGTCGTGATGGGGAAGTTCGATGCCGAGCGCGCACTGTCCTACATCGAGAAGTTCGCTGTCACGCACAGTCAGTGGGTGCCGACGATGTTCGTTCGTATGCTGAAACTCCCCGACGAGGTCCGAGCGAAGTACGACTTGTCGACGCTGCGGGTGGCGATCCATGCAGCGGCGCCGTGCCCAGTCGACGTCAAACGCGCCATGATCGAGTGGTGGGGGCCGATTCTCGTCGAGTACTACTCCTCCACCGAACTGGCCGGATTGACGAGCATCACATCCGCGGAGTGGCTGAAGAAGCCGGGTTCGGTCGGTAAGGACGGGTTTCTGGGCACAGTGCGCATCTGTGGTCCTGACGGCGAGGTCGTGCCTCCCGGTGAAATCGGCGACGTCTATTTCGAACGAGACGTCATGCCGTTCGCCTATCACAACGACCCGGCCAAGACGAAGAGCGCACAGCACCCACTGCACGAGAACTGGTCCACAACAGGGGATGTCGGCTACCTCGACGAGGATCGCTATCTGTTCCTCACCGATCGTGCAACGTTCATGATCATCTCCGGTGGGGTGAACATCTATCCGCAGGAGATCGAGAACGTCCTGGCCTCGCATCCGAGCATCCTCGATGTTGCTGTGATCGGCGTACCCGATCCGGAAATGGGCGAGCAGGTGCTCGCCGTCGTGCAGTTGCTGCCGGGTGTCGAATCTTCCGACGATCTGGCCGAGTCGATCCTGAGTGAAGCACGAAAATCGTTGGCAAGCTACAAAGTTCCGCGTCACATCGTATTCACTTCGGACCTCCCGCGCACACCGACGGGCAAGCTCGTCAAGGGACGCCTGAAGGGCAAGTACGACAGCGTCGTACTTGGATGACCACTACATCGGACCGCCCGAAAACGGGAAGTTCGTTGCCCTGGGATTCACCGATGCGGCAGGACCTCCACTTGCGCTCGAGGGCCGGCGCTCCGACGGTCTCGACGAGATCCTCCCGCAGTGTGCAGCAGGTGCACCCGTAGCTGAGCTCGACGAATTTCGTCTTGGTCATCGCCTTCGTCGGTCTCACGTGGGCGATCGCATGGAAACTCGCATCGACGGACGTTCCGCGCGACAGTTCACAGGTCGACGCCGCCGAGCTCGCATTGATCACGAAGGACGCCGGCACCGAGCAGCGCACTGCGCAGGAAATTGCCGGTGCGAGCCACTCGGCCTGGCGGGCAGTGGTTCAGCCCTCCGTGCTCGCAATCGCGTTGTCCCTGTTCTGCTACAACTACATCCTGTTCTTCTTCATGACGTGGTTCCCCGACCATCTCGTCGACGCGCAAGGCGTCAGCCTCCGTGACATGTCTTTGTTCACCGCCGTCCCGACCGTCACCGGCATCATCGTCGCGGGCGACCACTACGGCAGCGCCTTCGCGACCGCCGGTGCGCTCGGCATCGTCGGTGCGGTCATCGTTCTCGTTCGGCAACGCGAGCGTGCAGACGTTTCAACCGAATCGAGCACCACGTCGACCCCCTGAAACAGCTACAACGGGCACCGAACGGGTGAGCCGGCAACCCCCTCACATCGAAGGCGCCTGCGAGCGATGGCGGGCTCCTCCCACACGGCCGATATCTGCACCACTTCTGGACTCTTACCAGCGCACCCCGGGAGTGTTGCAAACTCCGCCGAATCCAAGCTTGCTCACGAAGTAAATATATGCCCATAATGTGGGTGACAGTGTGGCGCGTCACAGCCAAGTTTCCTCCATGACGCCACTCACAACTCGTGGGAAGACCAACCGATGTCCGACATGTGGATCGTGATCAACACCGCCATAGCAGTGCTGGCGGTCGTTATCTTCATCGTGCGCTTACGTTTCAACCCCGTCGTTTCGCTCGTCCTCGGTGCCGCCTACCTCGGCCTCGCCACCAAGCTGGGCGTCGAGAAGACGGTCGACACCATTGCCGGCGGTTTCGGCGAAATCATGGCCGAAGTCGGCCTGCTCATTGCATTCGGCGTTCTCATGGGCTCCGTGCTCCAGGAGATGAACGCCATTCAACGGCTGGTGGGCACACTGCTGCGCACCTTCGGCCCGAAACGGATGCCGTACGCGTTGTCGCTGACGATCGCGACCGTACTTCAATCCATCTTCCTGGACGTTCTGCTCGTCATCTCTGCACCACTCGCCCGGAACCTCGGACCCAAGATCGGTAAGTACGGCACCGCCCGCATGGCCACGGCGCTGGCCATCGCACTCGAGTGCGGCATCGTGTTCATGGTTCCCGGTGTTGCCGCCCTGGCTCTTGCGGGCCTACTCGGTGTGCCGCTCGGCAAGATGATGATCTACGGACTCATCCTCATCGTCCCCGTCGTCGTGCTCTCGGTCGCGATCATGTCGTTCGTCTTCCGTCACGGTTGGTGGAACGAGGAGAAGGACGAGGAGCAGGTCGCGGTCATCGACGAGACGGTCGGGCCCATCGACGGTGCGGACACGAACGAAGAGCTGGGCGGAACGCCCGCTGCAGGACGTTCCGTCAGCGGTACGTCGAACGACGGTGCGTCCGGAAACGGTGGCTCGGGCGCGGTCGGTGTCGCCGAGAAGGTGCGTGAGGAGAAGCAGACCCGCCTCATCGTGTTGCTCTCCCCCCTGCTGCTCTCGCTCTTCCTGATCGCCACCGGCGCGGTCTTCGAGGTCGCCGAACTTTCCCAGCCTATCGTGGAGTTCGTGGCGAGCCCGGTCATCGCTCTGCTGTTCGGTCTCGTCGGTACATGCCTGATCGGCCGGTACCACGTCGGACAGAAGCGCGTCGAGAAGGCGTTGGCACGAGGATTCGCCGAGAGTGGGCAGATCCTCATCCTCACCGGTGTCGGCGGATCGTTGGCGGCAGTCATCAACGAGGCAGGACTCGGTGAGATTCTGGGGCAGTACTTCACCGCGAGCACCGCAGCGCCGTTGTTGATGGTGTGGGTCATCGCTGCCGCACTGCACATCGCCGTCGGCTCCGTCACGATCTCCGCCATCACCTCGGCCGGAATCCTGGCCCCTGTCGCGCCGCTGATCGGACTGGACCCCGTCTTCATCGCTCTTGCGGCAGGCGCCGGTTCACTGTTCGCGGTTCACGTCACGAGCAACACCTTCTGGCTACTGCAGTCACTGATGGGCCAGACCACCCGCGGAACGCTCAAGACGTGCTCGGTCGGCGTGTCCGTCGCCTCCGTGATCGCCATCCTGCTGATCATGCCGATGAGCCTCGTCCTGTGACACCCGACTCGAGCCGCACGGACCGTGCACACGACCAGAATGCAGTGCCGAGTACCGAAAGGAACACCATGACCGACCAAGCCCTACCACTGAGCGGAGTACGGGTACTCGAGCTCGGTAACTACATCGCCGCACCGACTGCTGCCCGTATGCTGGCCGATTTCGGCGCCGAGGTGATCAAGGTCGAGCGACCGGGCACCGGCGACGAACTCCGCAACTGGCGTCTGTACTCCGGCACCACCTCGATGCTCTACCGCACGATCAATCGCAACAAGAAGTCCATCGTTCTCGATCTTCGAACCGACCAGGGCCGGCAGGACGTCATCGACCTCGCCGAGAAATGCGACATCGTTCTGGAGAACTTCCGCCCAGGGACGCTCGAAAAATGGGGAATCTCGCCGGAAGTTCTCAGCCGCAAGAATCCCGACCTCATCATCACCAGGATCTCCGCATTCGGACAGACCGGACCCATGTCCGAGCGTCCCGGATTCGCCGCAGTTGCCGAGGCATACGGGGGTTTCCGCAACCTCGTCGGCGATCCCGACCGACCACCGGTGCGCGTCGGAGTCTCGATCGGCGATTCGATCGCAGGTCTCTACGCGGCGTTCGGATGCGTCATGGCCCTGTTCCAACGGCAGACCGCGAAATCCACTCTGTCTCTGACACAACGGTCCATCGACGTGGCCCTGAACGAATCCATCCTGTCGATGATGGAATCCCTGATTCCGGACTATCTTGCCTACGGCGTCGAACGCGAACGCGTCGGAGGCCGCATGGAGGGCATCGCACCGTCGAACGCCTACCCGTGCAACGACGGTCACTCCATCATCATCGCGGGTAACGGCGATGCGATCTTCCAGCGCTACATGGAGACCATCGAGCGACCCGACCTGGGCGCAGATCCCGACCTCCAGTCCAATGCCGGCAGATGGAAGCGTCGCGACGAGCTCGACGCCGCGATCAGTGCGTGGACCGGGTTGCATTCTCGTGACGACGCCCTGAAGCTCCTCGATGCTGCCGGTGTTCCGTCCGGCCCGATCTACACTGCCGCCGACGTGGTGGCAGACGCGCAGTACAACGCGCGCGACATGATTCAGAACTTTCAGGTCGACACCGGTGACAGTGAACCGGCGGACGTCGGTTTCGTGGGCATCGTTCCCGTCATCGGCGACACGTCGCTACCGATCCGATCCGTCGGCCCCGAGCTGGGCGAACACACAGCAGAAGTACTGAAGAACCTCCTGGGTAGAGAATCCGAAGAGATAGGCGCCTGATGTACACGTTCACTCCCACAGCGCACTTGCGCGACGTCACGTTGCGCGACGGACTCCAGCTGACGGGCAAGTTGCTCTCCGTCGAACGCAAGCTCGACATCACCCGACAGCTCATCGCTCTCGGTGTGCCCGAGATCGAGTTGGGCTCGCTCGCCAGACCGGACAAGGTTCCCCCGATGGCGGGAACACTCGAGCTGATCGGCGAACTGACACCGGAAGAGCTCGAGCGGTGCTGGGTGTGGGTCGCCACGCCGCGCCACGTCGAGAAGGCCGCAGCGGCCGGTGCACGTAATTTTCAGTACTGTCTGTCGGCGTCGGATGCACACAATCAGGCCAACATCGGCCGTTCGACGGAGACCTCGATCGCCGCGATGCCCGACGCCACCGCGATCGCCGAGTCGGTCGGGGGCAAGATCGAACTGTGCATCGCCACGTCGTTCACCTGCCCGTTCGACGGCCACGTTCCCGAGGATCGCGTACTGTCCATCGCCAACGACGACAGAACGGCCGGATCGGTCGACATCGTCATCTGTGACACTCTCGGACAGGCCGTTCCCGCTCAGGTGACATCGCTCGTTCAGCGAGTTGCTGCCGAGTCCCCGCAGCGACGCATCGTCTATCACGGTCACGACACGTGGGGCCTCGGGGTTGCGAACACGCTCGCCGCGATCACTGCAGGTGCCACTCTGGTCGACGGGTCCCTCGGCGGTCTCGGGGGTTGCCCGTTCGCTCCCGGTGCGAGCGGAAACACCTCGACCGAGGACATCCTCTTCGCCACTCGTCCGGACTGGTTCGACCCCGATAAACTCGCCACCATGGTCGAACTATCGGAGAAACTGCTTGCCGAGCTCGGTGAACCCATGCGGTCCAAGACCGTTCAGGGTGCACGCTCGAGTCGCGGCACCCGCACCGAGGGCACCGGATCCGCCAACGCATTCGAGTGGGTCATATGAGCAAGATTCTGGTCACGACCCCCATCCCGGCTCCCGGCATGGACATCCTGGCTGCAGCCGGTGAGGTCGAGGTGCTCGCGCTCGATCACGCGGGCCTCGTCGAACGATGTGCGTCGGGTGAGTATTCGGTCGTCGTGTCCCAACTTCGCGACAAATTCGACGCCGAGTTGCTGGAATCGGCCAAGCTCACCGGAATATCCAATTACGCAGTCGGATTCGACAACATCGACGTGGCAGCGGCAACCGCGCGCGGCATCACCGTCGGAAACACCCCTGGTGTGCTGACAGACTCGACGGCAGACATCGCGTTGCTGCTCATGCTGTCGACGGCACGCCGCGCGGTGGAGGCGGACAGCCTCGTGCGATCCGGAGGCTTCACCGGCTGGGCACCCGAGTTCATGCTCGGCACGGACGTGTCCGGGCGGGTTCTCGGCCTCGCCGGTTTCGGCCGGATTGCGCGCGCGACGGCGCGGCGTGCACTCGGTTTCGGTATGCAGGTCAAGTTCTGCCCGCGTCCACCGTCGGATCGAGACGTCAGCGACGCCGAACTCGGTGAATTCGCCGGGCGCGTCGAGCACGTGACGTGGGACGAGCTGGTGACGACAAGTGACTTTCTGTCCCTTCACGTTCCGCTGAACGACGCGACGCATCACCTCGTCGACGCCGACGTGATGAAGGCGATGAAGGACTCGGCGATTCTGATCAACACAGCGCGCGGACCCGTCGTGGACGAGGCCGCGCTCGTGGAGGCACTCGGACACCGAACGATCGCCGCTGCAGGACTGGACGTGTTCGAACGCGAGCCTGCACTTGCGCCGGGTCTCGCGGAGCTCCCGAACGCTGTGCTACTCCCGCATGTGGGCAGCGCGACGGTGTCGGTGCGGTCGGAGATGGCCAGATTGTGCGCCGAGAACGCCGCCGCAATGTTCGGAGGTTCCCTTCCTCCGCACCCGGTCAACCCCGAAGCGTGGACTCACGCCGGGTAGCGACCACCGAGAGTTCGGGTGATCTGCTCGGCGTGCGAGACCAGCAGATCCACCCACTCCTCGCATTTCGAGAGAGGCATCCGGAGCGTCGGGCCACTGATCAACACGGCGCCGATGACGTCGGCCGCGGAATTGAACACCGGGGCCGACAATCCGGATGCTCCTGTGTCCCGCTCGCCCGTCGTGATGGCGTAACCGTCGGATCTGGTTTTCCGCAGCAGTTCCCGAAGAATGTCGGTATCGGTCACCGTTCGGTCCGTCACCGGCTGAAGTTCCTGTGCCAGAATCTCTTCCGCCAAGTCGTCGTCGTACGCAAGCAGCACTCGCCCCGCAGAACCCGCGTTCAACGGAGCGATCTTGCCCACGTACATGTCGCGCCGGAGGGGATGCCGCGTCTCCGCCAACGCGACACACACTCGATAGTTCTGTTCCGCTCGAAAAAAGCACGTCGTCTCGGTGGTCTCGTCCCGCAAGTTCTTCAGGATCGGGGTCACGATGGACAACACGTCGAGGTCCTTGGCGGCAGTCGCGGCCCAGTAGGACATTCGCACGCCGATCCGAATCCGGTCGCCGCTTCGATCGAGAAAACCCTGTTGCACCAGGTTGGTGACCAGCCGCTGAACCGTCGACGTCGGAAGACCGGTGGAGTGCTGGATTTCACCCAGTGTCAACGACGGACGATCGAAGGAGAAGGCGTCGAGGATCTCGGTGATCTTGCCCAGAACGAGCAAGGGCTGCTGCTTGGATCCCGAAGAGTTGTCCGTGCTCACGACTCAAATGTATCCCGATATGCCGCTACGGTCCGACACATCCGAACCGGAGAAGCGGCCCGCATTCTGGCGAGCATCATGCATCGATCCCCAGCGCACCGGTGGTCATCTCCCGCAGCAACGGGCGGACATTCTTGGACCTAGTGCGCCCGGCGCTGTAGGGAGTCGAGTTGATCAAACCGAACACCGCGTGCGCTTTTGTGCGAGCATCGCTTTCGCTGAGGTTCGTGTCGTGAGCCCTCAGTTGGGCAACCCATAGCTCAACGTATTCGCGCTGCATCCGGCGCACCTTTCGCCGGGCTGCGTCCGGCAAATTCTGCAGGTCGCGGTCCTGGATTCGAATGAGCGCCGGGGATTCGAAGGCGAAGTCGAGGTGGAACTCGATCAGGTCGTCCAGCACGGTACGACCTGCAGGCTCGCGCTCTGCTACTCGCCGTCCACCGTCGAGTAGGTACTCCGAAATTCCGACGAGAAGTTCCACGAGAACGGACTCCTTGTTGGGAAAGTGCCGGTAGACGGCCGGCCCACTGACACCCACTGCAGCGCCCAGATCTTCGAGCCGCACGGATGCGAAACCGCGGTCGGCGAACAGTTCGGCCGCCGCGGAGAGTAGCTGCGCACGCCGTTCCGCCTTGCGGCGCTCGCGCAGCGTTTCCGGCTTGGGCTCGCCTTCCACGGTCTGTTCGGCCATCGATTCCCCTCCCCATCCTGGACAACTCGGTTAATTCTAGTTTACTATAAGTTCAGTTATTTCTAGTTAACTGAAACTATTCGTTTCGCAGGATCGGACCGAAGGCGCGCACCACATGGCACATGAACCCAACGCCAGCAGGGCAGAACACCAGCTCCTCACCGCCGAACTCTCCGAACGCCTCGCCGGCGCCGCGCTCGGCGGTAGCGAGAAGTCGAGAGAACGTCACGTTGCTCGAGGCAAGCTGCTCCCCCGCGATCGCGTGAACGAACTGCTCGACCCGGGAAGCCCCTTCCTCGAGATCGCTCCGCTCGCAGCCAACGGCCTGTACGACGACGAGTGCCCGGGCGCAGGGGTCATTGCGGGAATCGGCAGGGTGTCGGGGCGCGAGTGTGTCGTGATCGCCAACGACGCAACGGTCAAGGGCGGCACGTACTACCCGATGACGGTCAAGAAGCACTTGCGTGCCCAGGAGATCGCGCTGCAGAACACCCTGCCGTGCATATATCTGGTCGATTCCGGCGGTGCGTTTCTCCCCCGCCAGGACGAGGTGTTTCCTGACCGCGACCACTTCGGCCGCATCTTCTTCAATCAGGCCACCATGAGCGCCAAGGGAATTGCGCAGATCGCTGCGGTGATGGGGTCGTGCACCGCCGGCGGCGCGTACGTTCCGGCCATGAGCGACGAGGCCGTCATCGTCAGGAATCAGGGAACCATTTTTCTCGGTGGTCCGCCCTTGGTCAAGGCGGCCACCGGGGAGATCGTCACGGCCGAGGAGCTCGGCGGCGGTGACGTGCACTCCAAGGTCTCCGGTGTCACCGACCATCTGGCCGAGGACGATCGCGACGCACTGGACCGAGTGCGCAAGATCGTCTCGACGCTCGGACCTCGCACCCCGCGCCCGTGGGACATCGTGACGCCCCGTGAACCGATCGCAGACCAGCACGAGTTGTACGACGTGGTCCCCACGGACCCACGAACTCCGTACGACGTGCGCGAAGTGATCACCCGAGTCGTCGACGCAGGTGAGTTCGACGAGTTCAAGGCCGAATACGGTAAGACTCTCGTCACCGGCTTCGCGCACATCCACGGTCATCCCGTCGGTATCGTCGCCAACAACGGTGTTCTCTTCTCCGAATCGGCGATGAAGGGCGCCCACTTCGTCGAGCTCTGCGACAAGCGCAGCATCCCACTCGTGTTCCTGCAGAACCTCTCCGGCTTCATGGTCGGGCGCGACTACGAGGCGGGCGGAATCGCCAAACACGGTGCCAAGATGGTGACTGCCGTCGCGTGTGCCCGCGTTCCGAAGTTGACCGTCGTGATCGGCGGATCGTACGGCGCAGGCAACTACTCGATGTGCGGGCGCGCCTACTCCCCCCGCTTCCTGTTCATGTGGCCCAACGCGCGCATTTCCGTCATGGGCGGCGAGCAGGCCGCGTCGGTGTTGGCGACCGTGCGCAGCGACCAACTCGATGCCGCGGGCAAGCCCTGGTCGGAAGAAGATCAGGAGTCGTTCAAAGCGCCGATTCGCGCCCAGTACGAGACACAGGGCAACCCGTACTACTCGACGGCCAGGCTGTGGGACGACGGCATAATCGACCCGGCCGATACCAGAACTGTTCTTGGACTGGCATTGTCGGCGTGCGCCAACGCACCGCTCGAACCGGTCTCCTACGGCGTTTTCAGGATGTGAGACAAATGGTCGAAAGAATCGATACCGTTCTGATCGCCAACCGCGGTGAGATCGCAGTCCGCGTGGCTCGAACCCTGCGCACGATGGGGATCACCTCCGTTGCTGTCTACAGCGATGCGGACGCAGGAGCTCGGCACGTCACCGAGGCAGATACCGCCGTACGCATCGGACCGGCTGCAGCGAAGGACAGCTATCTGTCGATCCGCAACGTGATCGAGGCTGCCGAACGCACAGGCGCCCAGGCAATTCACCCGGGGTACGGATTTCTCTCCGAGAACGCAGAGTTCGCGGCCGCGTGCGCGCAGGCCGACATCGCATTCCTCGGACCGTCGGCCACGGCCATCGCCGCGATGGGCGACAAGATCACGGCGAAGGACGCCGTGACCCAGTTCGGGGTCCCGGTCGTTCCGGGCATCTCGAGGCCCGGGTTGACCGACGCCGACTTGATTTCCGGCGCCGACGAGGTCGGCTTCCCGGTACTGGTCAAACCGTCGGCAGGCGGCGGCGGAAAAGGAATGCGGCTGGTGGAGCGAGCAGAGGACCTGCCGGCCGCTCTGGCCAGTGCCCGCCGTGAGGCTGCGTCGTCGTTCGGCGACGAC
Organism: Rhodococcus sp. RS1C4; assembly: GCF_002258225.1. Classification (NCBI taxonomy): domain Bacteria; kingdom Bacillati; phylum Actinomycetota; class Actinomycetes; order Mycobacteriales; family Nocardiaceae; genus Rhodococcus; species Rhodococcus sp. RS1C4. The sequence goes on from NZ_NOXZ01000011.1 coordinate 38,874, forward strand.
ACGCTCTTCCTCGAACGGTTCGTCCTCCGGCCCAGACACATCGAAGTGCAAATCCTGGCGGACCAGCACGGCAACGTCATTCATCTCGGTGAACGCGAGTGCAGCCTGCAACGCCGGCACCAGAAGGTGATCGAGGAAGCGCCGTCGCCCTTGCTCGACGCGCAGACCCGCGCCCGCATCGGCGAAGCGGCGTGCAACACGGCCCGCAGCGTCGACTACACCGGCGCAGGAACTGTCGAATTCATCGTCTCCGCAAACAGCCCCGACGAGTTCTTCTTCATGGAGATGAACACCCGCTTGCAGGTCGAGCACCCGGTCACGGAGATGGTGACCGGACTCGATCTCGTCGAATGGCAAGTTCGTATCGCTGCAGGTGAGGTACTGAGTCTGCAGCAGAACGACATCGTTCTCACCGGTCACGCCATCGAGACCCGCGTGTACGCGGAGGATCCTGGCCGCGGCTTCCTACCCACCGGTGGCACCGTCGTCGGGCTCCGCGAACCCGGCGGTGACGGGGTTCGGATCGATTCCTCGCTTTCCGTCGGTACCGAGGTGGGAAGCAACTACGACCCGATGTTGTCGAAAGTGATTGCGTACGGGCCCGATCGACCCACCGCCCTGCGCACACTCGATCGCGCGTTGTCGGAGACGGCCGTACTGGGCGTCGTCACCAACATCGAGTTCGCCCGATTCCTGCTCGACGACGACGACGTCCGAGCGGGCACGCTCGACACAGGTCTGTTGGACCGCCGACTGGAAGATTTCACTCCTGAGTCGGTGCCGGATCAAGCGCTGATCGCAGCTGCAGCCGTCTCTTGGCTCGAGATGTGGACCGGCGCCGGGGCCGACATCTGGTCATCCCCGACCGGATGGCGGGTGGGCGAGCACGCGCCGTTCACTGTGCGATTGTCCACGGGCGAAGCGGCAGTGCACGTCTCGATCACCGGTGTTCCTGGATCTGCGACGGTTGCCGTCGGCGATGGGCCGACCAAGCCCCTGCACGCAGAAGTACGAACGGACACCATCGTGACCGTCGTCGACGGTCACCGTGAGACTGCGCGATTCGCCCACGCCGAGAATGTGACGTGGATTTCCAGTTCACGCGGAACCTGGTCGATGTCGACGGTGTCCGAGCCGAGTGTTCGCGCCGAGGAAGCCCACTCGGGTAACGCCGAGATCGTCAGCCCGATGCCCGGTTCGGTCATCGCTGTCGAGGTCGCTACCGGCGACGCTGTGAGTGCGGGAACCGCCGTCGTCGTCGTCGAAGCGATGAAGATGGAGCATGCCCTGACCACACCTGTCGACGGAACCGTCGAACTCGCAGTGTCGGTCGGAGACCAGGTTCAGGTGGACCAAGTTCTCGCCCGCATCATTCCCAACGAAGATTCAGAGGTGCAATCGTGACCGACTACCTGTCATCGTCCTCCCTGCCGGACGAGTATCGCCAACTCAAGGACTCGGTAGCCGATTTCGCGAAAACGGTGGTCGCGCCGGTATCGGCGAAACACGACGAGGAGCACTTCTTCCCCTACGACGTCGTGGCGAAGATGGGCGACATGGGCTTGTTCGGACTCCCGTTTCCCGAGGAGTACGGCGGGATGGGCGGCGACTACTTCGCGCTCTGCCTTGCCCTCGAGGAGCTCGGCAAGGTGGATCAAAGCGTCGCGATGACACTCGAAGCAGGGGTGTCCCTCGGCGCGATGCCCGTGTTCCGATTCGGCAACGACGCGCAGAAACAACAGTGGCTACCGAAATTGACCACGGGTAGGGCGCTGGCGGCCTTCGGTCTCACCGAGCCGGGAGCGGGCAGCGATGCCGGCGGCACCAAGACCACCGCGAAGCGCGACGGCGGTGACTGGATCATCAACGGCAGCAAGCAATTCATCACCAATTCGGGAACCGAGATCTCCGAGCTGGTGACGGTGACCGCAGTGACCGGGGTCGACGAGGCGACAGGCAAGAAACGCATCTCGTCGATCCTCGTGCCGACCGACACACCGGGATTCGTCGCCGAACCCGCCTACAACAAGGTCGGGTGGAACGCATCGGACACACATCCGTTGAGCTTCACCGACGTCCGCGTACCCGTGGAGAACCTGCTCGGGGACGAGGGGCGCGGGTACGCCAACTTCCTGCAGATCCTCGATGAAGGCCGTATCGCCATCGCTGCCGTGTCCGTCGGTGCGGCACAAGGATGCGTCGACGAGAGCGTCAAGTATGCGAAGGAGCGCGAGGCGTTCGGCGCACCGATCGGACGCAATCAGGCGATTTCGTTCAAGATCGCGCGGATGGAAGCGCGTGCGCACACCGCCCGTACCGCGTACTACGACGCCGCCGCGCTGATGCTGGCAGGTAAACCGTTCAAGAAAGCAGCGTCGATCGCCAAGCTCGTCGCCTCCGAGGCTGCGATGGACAATGCCCGAGACGCGACGCAGATCCACGGTGGATACGGATTCATGAACGAGTACGTGGTGGCTCGGCATTATCGGGACAGCAAGATCCTCGAGATCGGCGAAGGAACGACCGAGGTCCAATTGATGTTGATTGCGCGGGGGTTGGGGCTGTGAGCGGGAGGACTATTCGGCAGCGAGGCCTGTGGTTCGAGGAAATGGAGGTCGGCGTCACCTACGAGCATCGGCCCGGCCGAACCGTCACCGAAGCGGACAACACGCTGTTCACGACCCAGACGATGAACACTCAGGCACTACATCTCGACGCGGCGTACAGCGAGAGCACATCGTTCGGTGAGCGGTTGGTCAATTCGATGTTCACGGTGTCCACCGTCGTTGGCCTGTCCGTCGCACAGCTGACTCAGGGCACCATCGTGGCGAATCTCGGTTTCTCCGAGGTGACGTTCCCCAAGCCGCTGTTCCACGGCGACACGCTGTACGCAGAGACTTCGATCTCGGACAAGCGTGAGTCCAAGAGCCGGCCCGGCGAGGGCATCGTCACGTTCACGCATACCGGGCGTAACCAGCACGGCGACGTTGTCGTGGTCGCTGTCCGCAAGACACTGGTTCGGATGAAGCCGGCCACGGACCCACTGTCGGAGGATCGTTCATGAACTGGGTGCCGCCCGGTCCGGCCTGGTTGTTCTGCCCGGCGGATCGACCGGAACGGTTCGAGAAAGCGGCCGCGCGCGCAGACGTCGTCATCCTGGACCTCGAGGACGGCGTTGCACCGGCGGACAAGGCTGCTGCGCGCGAAGCACTGGTTGCCACCCCACTCGACCCGACCAGAACCATCGTCAGAGTCAACGCGCACGGCACCGACGACTGCTCGGCGGATCTCACCGCACTGAACAGAACCGACTACACCGTCGTCATGCTTCCCAAGTGCGAGAGCCCCCAAGACGTGTCCGCCCTGGCGCCCCGCGATGTGATCGCGTTGTTCGAGTCACCGGCCGGGGCCGTCGAGTGCCACCGTGCTCTGGGCGCCGACAACGCTGTCGGCGCGATGTGGGGCGCCGAGGATCTCATCGCCGCCTTGGGCGGTAGCTCCAGCCGATTGCCGGACGGCTCGTATCGAACTGTCGCGCACCATGTCCGGTCTCAGGTTCTGCTCGCCGCGAAAGCGCGGGGTTTGTTCGCCCTCGACTCGGTCTATCTCGACATTCCCGATCTCGACGGTGTACGCGAGGAGGCCGACGACGCCGTGGCCGTAGGCTTCGACGGCAAGGTCGCGATCCATCCCAGTCACATCCCGGTGATCCGCCGCGCCTTCGCGCCGACGGACGACGAGATCGATTGGGCCGAGCGCGTTCTGGACGCCGTGCAGTCGAACCGCGGCGTGTTCAGCCTGGACGGCAAGATGGTCGACGCGCCGGTGCTCACCCATGCTCGACGAATCCTGGCGCGTCGGACCACGTCCCCGTAGCTGGGCGCACCGGTGCAGGCATAGACGATCGCCCGACGGGGTAAGGACCATCGGTGCCCGAACTCCCCGAAGTCGAGAACGCCAGACAAGTCGTCGAGAAGGCGCTCGATCGCGTCATCGTCGAGATCGACGACGCCGACACCTTCGAATGCAGACCCCATCGTCCGGGCGACATTGCCCGGGCACTCACCGGCGGCATGCTGGTCGAAGCGCGCCGCCGCGGCAAAACGATGTGGTGCGAGACCAGGCTCGTCGACGGCTCCGACGGCCCGACTCTTGGAATTCACCTCGGTATGGGTGGACGCATCATCGTCACCGCACCGGACGGCGAGCAGACGTCCCGGTACGGCGGCGGCGATCCGCATGTCGGCGAACGGGACACGGACAAACCCGAGTGGACTCGGTTCGCGATCACGTTCGACGACGGCGGACAGCTCCGTCTGTTCGACAAGCGGCGGCTCGGCCGTGTACGGCTCGAACCCGATATCGACGCGCTCGGCCCGGATGCCGCCGAGATAACCCGCGACGATTTCCGGCACCGTGTCGGCATCAGCGGTGCTCCCCTGAAAGCACGCTTGCTCGATCAGGCCGCGGTGTCCGGGATCGGAAACCTCCTCGCCGACGAGGTTCTGTGGCAGAGCGAACTGTCACCGTCACGCCGTGCGAAGACCCTGACGGTCGACGAACTCGACGAACTCCGAGTGATTCTGCGGCGCGCGATCAGGTCCGCCATAAAGAAAGGCGGAGTCCACACCGGTGAGATCATCCCGTTCCGCAAGAAGGATGCGACGTGTCCTCGCTGCGGCGCACCGATGTCTCGCGGAACCGTCGGCGGCCGTACGACGTGGTGGTGTTCCCGCGAACAGGAATGATGTAGTTCCCAGAGTCTATTCGGGCAGAGTAAATTCGGGCAGAGTCGACCCGGGCTGAGTCGACTCGGACGAGTCAGCCCCGTCCCATGTACGGCATCCGGTTCGCCATGATCGCCATGGTCGGGACGTTCACGTCCAGCGGCAGGTCCACCAGCTGCACGACAGTGTTCGCCACGTGCACCGGATCGAACGTAGGTTCCGGGCGGCTGGACCCGTCTGCCTGCCGAGCGGCGTGTGCGATGCCCGCGGTCATGTCGGTCGCGGCGTTGCCGATGTCGATCTGGCTGCAACAGATGTCGAAATCGCGGCCGTCGAGGGCGATGGACTTGGTCAGCCCGGACACTCCGTGCTTGGTTGCGGTGTAGGCGACACTCCCGGGACGCGGCGTGTGCGCGGAGATCGAACCGTTGTTGATGATCCGGCCGCCTCGTGGGTCCTGGGCCTTCATGATGCGCACCGCCTCGCGCGCGCAGAGGAACACCCCGGTGAAATTCGTGGCAACGGTCTGCGACCAGTCGGCGGGATCGACCTCGTCGATGCTTCCCGACGGCCCGAACGTGCCCGCGTTGTTGACGAGCACGTCGAGTCTCCCGAAGTCCGCGACCACTCCTTCGAACAGTCGTTTGACCGAATCGGGCACGGACACATCACATTCACGGACGTCTGCTCGATCGTGTCCTTCGGCAACCTCGTCGAGACTCGACCGGGTCCTGCCCACCAACACAACACGATGGCCGACGTTCAGCAGGCCTGTCGCCATGGCGCGCCCCAGCCCGGATCCCGCTCCGGTCACGACGATCACACGAGGCGCACGTTCGACTTCGGTCACCATGACTCCATTCCATCACGCCGCCAGAACGAGGCTTGCATCTGCGCACCCGACGCGCTCGACGCCCTACCGCCGACGGTCAGGTTTCAGTCGGTCGTGCCTGTGCATAGGTTCCCGGCGGAACGCCGACGAGTTCGGTGAACTCCCGCGTGAAGTGAGCTTGGTCGAACCAGCCGTAGCGAGCCGCGAGGTCCGCAAGCGATCCGGAGTAGCCGTTGTCCAGATCCGTCACCGCGTCGTGAATGCGATAGCGCGCCAGTACCCACTTGGGTGTGGCGCCGACGAGCTTTTCGAAAAGTCGCTGCAGCCGCCTCGTCGCGATCCCGCACCGGTCCTCGACCTGCTGGACTCGGACGAGGGAGCGGTCGTGCAGCATCACCTCGATGATGTCCAGAACTGTGGAGTAGTCCGGCTCGACGCCCCGCACGTACGGGCGGAGTGCGGCGTCCATGTGCAATCGACACTCGTCCGGCGTGAGATGCGAACCCAGAGTTGCCAGCGACCCGACGGTCTCCGTCGAGAACGCGACGGGAGGTGCGACGAACACGTCGCGCAACGTGCGGGCGTGAGTGCCGGTGAACGACGCGAATCCTCCCGGACGAAACTTGGCCCCGAACACCCATCCGGAGTGCGCCAGTCGGACGTCGAACCGTCGAGTGAGTACGCCCGTCACGACCACCGGATCGGTCACCCCTTCACGAAGGTGCCCGCGTTCGACGCTCAAGGTGCATGCCGGGTGCGGAAGCGTCGAGCTGGCGTACGTCGATCCGGACGGCAGATCCCAGCGCAGAAGCCAGTAGTTCTCGATCCACGGAGACAACGGAGCCGAGCAGGGAAGCCGAGTGAGCTCGACGTGGCGTGCGAGTTCGGCGGGTCGTAGAACACCCGCAGTGGTTGCTGTCGCATTTTTCCTATCCGCCACGTGGAGCAGTCTAGGAGGCTGTGACGACACCGTTCGTCAGGAGAGAGACATGAACACCACGCCCGTGGCAACACTGAAGATGGTCACACTGGACTGCGCTGATCCCGAGGCCAGCGCGACCTTCTGGTCGTCTCTGCTCGGATGGGACGTCGTCCACTCCGAGAAGGACTACGCGATGTTGGCGGGCCCCAGCAGCGCGTTGGGGTTCGGACGAGTCGAGGACTATGCCCCGCCCACGTGGCCCAACGAACACGGCAGCAAGCAGTTTCACTTCGATCTAGCCGTGGCCGATCTCGACGACGCAGCACGCGCGGCCGTCGACCTGGGCGCCACCCTCCCCGACGACCAGCCCGGCGAAACCTGGCGGGTCCTGCTCGATCCGTCCGGTCACCCCTTCTGCCTGACCAAAGCCGAGAACTGGGGATAGTGCGAGAAGAACGACATCCCAGGGTCCGGTCCGTCCTGCGAGCTACTTGTTCCGCTTCTGTTCCGCTCGGATCAGCCCGCCGCCGACGATCAAACGCTGTATCTCGCTCGTACCCTCGTAGAGACGTAGCAACCGCACGTCGCGGTAGATCCGTTCGACCGGTATCTCGCGCATGTAGCCTGCACCGCCGTGGATCTGGACCGCGAGATCGGCTACCTTGCCGACCATTTCGGTACAGAAGAGTTTCACGGCAGAGGGGGCGATGCGTCGGTCTGTTTTCTCGACCCAAGCCCTCGCTGCTTCCCTGACCATGGCGCGGCCGGCCATGACCCCTGCCTGCTGGTCGGCGATCATCGCCTGCACGAGTTGAAAGTTTCCGATCGGCTCACCGCCTTGCCTCGACACCGCAGCGTGAGACACCGACTCGTCGAGCGCACGTTGTGCCTGACCGACGGCGAGTGCGGCGATGTGCACTCGCCCGCGCGCCAACGACGTCATCGCCGCTTTGTACCCGATGTCGCCGTTTCCGCCGACAAGCGAATCGGCCGGGGCCCTCACGTCGGTGAACGTCACGTCCGCGGTTCCCGATCCCTGCTGGCCCATCTTGGCGTCCTTGGCCCCGACGGTGATTCCAGGAGTGTCGGCAGGGACGAGGAACACTGCGATACCGTTACCGCTCCCCGGTTTCGGATCCAACTTGGCGAAGACGACGAACATATCGGCGATCGGCGCGTTGGTGATGTACCGCTTGTTGCCGTTGATCACCCAGCCCGAACCGTCGTCTCTGGCCGTGGTCGCGAGCCCAGCAGGATTGGAACCGGCACCGTCCTCGGTCAGAGCAAACGAGGCGACGATGTCGCCTGCTGCCATACCCGGCAGCCACTTCGCCTTCTGCTCCTCGGTGCCGAAACCGACGAGAACCTGCCCGGCAATCCCGTTGTTGGTACCGAACATCGACCGCAGGGCCAGCGACGTGTAACCGAGCTCCATCGCGACTTCGACATCCTGAATCAGGTTGAGACCCAGTCCGCCCCATTCCTGCGGTATCGCGAACCCGAACAGGCCCATCTCCGCGCACTGCGCCCGCACATCATCCGGTACGGCATCAGCGTTCATGATCTCCACTTCGCGCGGTACGACGCGTGACCGCACGAATTTCGAGATCTGCGTCAGCACATCGGAAAAGACATCGTCGGGTACATCCGGGTTCAGGGTGTCCATGCACCCACTATCGACCCGGACACCACTTTGCAGCAATCACCAAGCGGATGGTTCGCTCGCACCGCCAGCTTGACTCTCCCGTGCAGGGAGACTGGATGGTAGGAGCATGAACGAACCAACGCCGACGGAAACACATACCTTCTACCCGACCACCCTGTCGCTGAAGGGTCGAAGGGCCGTTGTGGTCGGCGGGACCAGAGGCCTTGGATCGGCGGTCGTCGATCGCCTCGCAGACGCCGGGGCACTTGTGCTGTCGGTTGGCCGTACAGCTGCACCCGAAACCAGAGCGGCAGGCACGATTTAGGTCGACGTCACAGATCCGACATCGGCGGCCGAGATTGCTCGCGCAACGAAGCAAGCGGGCGGAGTCGACATCGTGGTGCACGTTGCCGGCGGGTCCTCCTCGCCGGGCGGTGGTCACGCGACGATGACCGATGCTCACTGGAACGACGAACTCGCGCTCAACCTGCTGGCAGCGGTCCGCATCGACAGAGCGTTGGTGCCATTCTGTTCGCGAACGGCGCGGGTGCGATCGTGCATGTCGGGTCGATACAAGGCAGGATGCCGTTGTACGACGGGACGCTGGGTTATGCCGCTGCCAAAGCCGCGTTGCGCACGTACAGCAAGGGGCTCGCGAACGAGCTCGCTCCTCGTGGAATACGCGTCAACACGGTCTCACCCGGCGGGATTCAGAGCGACGGCGCACTCGATCTGGCCAGGCGGATAGCCGCGGCTCGCGATGTGAACGAGCAAGAGGGCATGACTGTTCTCATGGACTCGCTCGGTGGGATTCCGGCCGGCCGATTGGCGCCGGCCTCCGAGATAGCCGACGTCATCGGATTCGTCGTGTCCGACGCGGCTGCATCGATGACGGGACACGACGTGATCGTGGATGGGGGCACCGTGAAGACGACGTGACCGCCGCACCCACGACGAGTCGACGGGTGCTCAGCGCGAGTGCGCAGTGACCTGTGCCGACCGCGGTCGGGTCAGGCTGCGCGGACCGACAGCAGCGGTACGGATGTTCGGGTACGACAGCTTCGGCGTGGAGGGCGCGGTCGTCGGCTCGGTGCGTCGTTCGCCCACACGAACCGACTCTGGACCGGCGCACGGGTATACGACGCCGTCGATCCGCAACGAAACCTCGTAGTTGCCCTCCACCAGCGCGAAGGTCGACATCGTGACGCCCGTGTGACCCTCGGGAACCACCACGCGGTGACTCAGTGCGAACACCCCCGCGTGCAACACCTCGCAGACCTGACCTGGGCGAACGTTGTCGGCTCGGACTGCGATCACGTTGGCCGCACCGCTTCGTGGGACCGACGCGGACACTTCGGGTGCATCGTCGACGAGCCTGAGATGGTTCCTGTCGCCCCGCATGAACTCACTCCTCCAGTCAGCAGGCCCCGACATCGACGTCGAATGCCTCTCGATGGGTATTCGGATTCCGTCGCTGCAGGTATTGGTTTGTCCGCAGATCGGGCTTCAGCGGTGACGCACTCGGCCGAGGCCCGCAGTCGATGATTCTGCGGTGCGCGTCAAACCCAACGCTGTCAACAACGCGATTCCCCACAGCGCGAACAGCGGATCCCACACGATCGCGTGTCCGATCATTGTCGTCTCGTTGTATCCACCGCTCGGTGTGAACAGTCCAGCCAGCACCGCGCCTGCCGCGATGGTCGACATGCCGCCCCACCCGACCAGAACGAATCCGCCCGCCCAACCGACCACCCGCAACGGGCGGTGGAAGCGCCCCTGATGACGCTCGTCGACCCACGGCACGACCGCCGCAACCAGCTTGACGACAGCGATCGTCCCCAGCGCCAGCCCGGTCGTCAGCGGGTGTTCAACCGAAAGCTGGACGGCCCACTCCCCGACCGATTCGAGCTGCCATCGCCCGCCGAGCGCCCAGTACATGCTTGCCACCGCGTGAACCACCCCGGCCCCGGCGGCAACCGCGAACGCTGCAGTCGAAGCCTTCGTTCGCTCGGTGCCCCGTGTTCGCATGGAACAACGGTACGAATTACCCGAGGGTGGCACATCCAGGATTACCCGGAGTGCTGCCCTGACCGCACCCGGATACCGACACCCAGTTTCCGGCGCCGCACAACGGGAGCGAATTCGCTTGCACGGTGACTGTTGTCGTGGGGCTCGAGCATCACGCTGGGGCTACCAGTGCGCGATGGGAACTGCATCTCGCTCCACTCCATGCGCCACCATGAAGCACGGAGGTTGGCATCCTCACTCCGAATCGACCGTGCTCGTGGTCGATTCCGGCGCCGACGGCACCCAAGGCTTCAGTGGTTGCACCACATCTCGGTAGAACGCATCTATCTCATCGGTGCGGTCGGGCGCTCTCCAAAGACATTCATTCGACCGAATGACTCCAGGACTGCTCCGAAGATCGACGATTCCAGCCTCGCCGGCGCTACACGCCCCAACGCTTCAATTCGTCGGGCGCGAAGTACATCTGTTGAGTAGCACCGAAACGAACCAGGATCTGGTTCTTCTCCTCGTAGAACCAGACAACAGTGCCGTAGACACCGCTCATGGGCCCACCCGTCGTTGTTACCCCGTCTCCAACCTCGTAAGCCGCCATTCCCACAGATTACCTATCGCCCAGATGCGACGACGTGTGCAGAAGTAGTGAATCGACGCATTGCCTCTCGACCACTGCACTTTTGGGACTGCACGACCTCACAGTTATCCGAGGATGGTTGAAAGGAATCCGAGCAAACAAGCGCTGACCGTCAAGGCAGGCGGTATCCGGCAGCACGGAAGAGTCGATACCACTCTTCCCGGCTCAGACTGATATCGCTCCCGGCCACGGCTTCAGCTACTCGACTCGGCGTGGTCGTCCCCAGGACAACTTGGATCTTCGCCGGGTGACGGGTGAGCCATGCCGTCGCAATGGAAGTGGGAGTCACACCGTGATCGCGGGCGAGGTCGTCGAGAGCGTCGTTCAGTTCTGGGTAGTTGTCGCGATCACCGATGAAAACCTTTCCTGTGTAGACGCTTTGGAAGGGCGACCAAGCTTGCAAGGCTACGTCGTTGATGCGCGCGTAATCCAGAAGGCCGTTGCTCAGGTCGATCGATTGGTCGAGACCACCGATGTTCGACGCCAAACCCGCAGCGATCAACGGCGCATGGGTGAGGCTCAGTTGCACCTGATCGATGATCAGCGGCTGCGTCACCTCGGTGGCAAGCAACTGAATTTGACCGGGTGTGTGGTTGGAGACGCCGAAACTGCGCACCTTTCCGGCCGAGTGCAGAGCGTCGAATGCAGCGGCGACCTCGCTGGGCTCGACCAGACTGTCCGGCCTGTGCAACAGCAGCACGTCGAGATGATCCATGCGGAGCGCGGAGAGCGATTTCTCGACGGTGTCGAGGATGTGCGCCTTGGAGAAGTCGTAGAACCCGTCCCGGATCCCTACCTTGCTTTGAATGACGACCTGCTCGCGTTCGGAGGGCAGGAATGTCACTGCGTCTCCGAATCGACGCTCGCATCCGTGTCGACTTGTGCCGTAGATATCAGCGTGGTCGAAAACCGAAACACCCGCATCGCGAGCGGTCCCGACGAGCTTCGCGATACTCGCATTGTCGAGTGCTTCGATGCGCATCAGGCCGAGAACGATGCTCGACGCGCGCGGGCCGCCAGCGAACATCTCGTAATACTTCACGCACACCCTCGATCACCATTCGTGCCTGCACCGTCCAGAGGCCGCCACCCTACCCTCCTCCAGCGCGCCAGTTTCTACATTTCGACGGTGTCGTTCGTGCCGACATCCGGCTTGTCGCCCGTGATCCTGGACTTGGCGTACGCGAGCAGGGTCGATACCTTGGACCCGGGCGCTGACCAGTATTCCGCGCCCTCCGCTTCGACAGAGATCAAAACGACCTCGGGAGACTCAGGGCCGTCGTCGAACCATGCTGCCGCCGCCTGATTCCATAGTTCCTTCTTTTTCGCCCCGTCGAGAACGATCTCTGCTCGTCCGGACACGGAAACCCAGGCTGTCCCCGACTGGAACGACACATTCACCGAACTGTCCGCGCGAACGTCGCCGACCTTGCGCGAATCGTTGCGCGCGAAGAACCACAGCGAACCGTCGAAGTCGTGCTCCTGCAGTGCCATTGGACGGGACAGCAGGTGTCCGTCACGGCCGTGTGTGGTGAACATGCACAGCTTCGAATCCTTCAGGAGCTCGGTCACTCTGGAGATACCGGCCGTACGGTCGTCGTCGATTGTCATTTCAGGGTTGTACCCACAGTGAGCCCCCGCAAACGACAACGGACTTGGACCCGACCGTTATCGCGCCCGTCCGGATGAAACCCTCAACTGGGTTCGGTGGTGACCGCGGTGCCGTAGGCGCACACCTCGACTCCTCCGGTGTCGCCGTAATCGTTGGTTTCGAATCGAAACGCGACCACGGCATTGCCACCCTTCGCCGTGGCTTCCGCCGACAATCGGGACAGCGCTTCGGTGCGAGTTTCCTGCAAGAGCGTGGTGATGCCCTTCAGCTCTCCGCCCGCGAGCGCTTTGAAGGAGGCACCGATATTCGATCCGATGTGGCGCGAGCGCACGGTCAAACCGAACACCTCACCGTGTACCGCTGTGATGCGATGGCCAGGAATCTCGTTCGTAGTCACGATGATCATGCACTGCACGATAGGCGGTGATTCACGACCGCGACAACGTATTCGACAAGATGCACTGGCGGTGCCAGCCGCGGTCTCCGAAGCACCGACAACCACTCCGAAGTAGGTTCCGAGCCGTACTCGAATGTCGAATCGAGGGCGCATTTCAGGGAGCCTCCCCGTTTTTCGAAACGCGCAACCCGATGCTCGTTCCGCGAACGGCGCCGCAGAGTCTCGAACTCACGCCGGGGGTGAGAAACACCTGAACCACGCCAACCCATTCTCACGCAGCCTTCGGAGTTCAGCCCCAGGGTGCAATGACGTCGATGATCCAGGTGGCTCCGAAACGGTCGGTGAGCCGAACGGAACGTGAATCGTGATGCGCTCGGACTCGATCCGAATTCAACCGACTAGGTCATGAGTCTTCGACAGGGCGGGCAGTGATCATGTGCGCAGGGGCGTCGCAGCCGCTGTACCCAAGGACGCCACGGTTCGGTCAGCCACCCGCTCGAGCTGCGCACGCGTGGCGCCGTCGCGGGCTCGTTGCGACATGCCCTGGATGATCACGCCGATGTATTCGGAGATCTCGATCGGATCCCAGGATGTCGGGAGGACGCCGTCGGCAATGTCGGCGGTGATGCGCTCCGACAGAAGCGCCACGTTGGCATTGCGCATGTCGCGCAATCGATCTGCGACACCCTGGTTGGCGTCGGTGACGCTGACGGCAGAGCTGATGATGAGACACCCACCCGGACACGACTCGTCGGTGTAGTGCGACGCGGCGTCATACAACAGCCGGGAGATCAGCTTGGCCGCATGAGGTTCCTCCGAGAAGGCGCGGTCCATGAAGTCACCGCGTGTGGCGAGGTAATGCTCCACGGCCGCGAAGAAAACGCCTTCCTTGCCACCGAATGCGCCGTAGAGGCTCGGCGGGTTGATGTGCATCGCGGAGGTCAGCTTGGAGACGGATGTGCCCTCGTAGCCATGCTCCCAGAAGGCAAACATCGCCTGTTCCAACGCGGTGCCCACGTCGAACTTCCGCCCCTGCCCCGGTACGCCTGCCATAGGACCTCCTGGTCTCGCTCCGAATTGTGATCTAGTCTACTCCTGTAGCGATCACTACGCGAATCCCTTACCCTCGGTTACGAACTTTGGTTCGCCGAAGCACCGCAAAGGAACCGTCACAGCCCGAGCTTGCAGTTCATCGTCCAGGGGGATCGAAATGCGTAGTGCCGCTTCATTCAAACTCGGCCTCAGCCACACGGCGGACGCCGACTCCGCGTGGAAGGTCGAGGCCGTCAAGCAAGTCGAATACCATGTCATCGCCGCGCGAAACCTGTTCGCGCCGAGAAGTACGCAGCTACTCGACAGTTGCAGCGCGGCACCCTTGACCCGCGGCGACCGTCGTCTGATCATCATCGATGCCAATGTCGACCGCATCCACGGCGACCGTATCCGCAGTTACTTCGAACACCACGGCGTCGACGCACACTTCGTGCCCATGCGAGCCGACGAGACAGTCAAGGAGTGGAGCTCGGTAATCCGGGTGGTCGACGCCATGAACGGCTTCGGCATCGACCGGCGCCGTGAGCCGGTCATCGCCATCGGTGGTGGCGTACTGCTCGACGTCGTCGGATTCGCCGCCAGCGTGTACCGCCGTGGAACCCCCTACATCCGCATCCCGACCACGCTCATCGGCCTGGTCGACGCCGGTGTCGGCGTCAAGACCGGCGTCAACTACGCCATGGGCAAGAACCGTCTCGGAACGTATGCGCCGGCGATCGCCACCTACGTCGACCGCGCGTTTCTCCGCACCCTCGACGACCGGCACCTGTCCAACGGTCTCGCGGAGATTCTGAAGATGGCGCTGATCAAGTCGGTCGACCTGTTCGAGTTGCTCGAAACGTACGGTCCGCGTCTGATCGCCGACAACTTTCAGGGGACGTCAGGCGAACTCGACACTGCCGCAACGCAGGTCATCGCGGAGTCCATCCACCTGATGTTGGAGGAACTGCAACCGAATCTGTGGGAGTCCTGCCTCGAACGGTGCGTCGACTACGGGCACACGTTCTCCCCCACTCTGGAGATGGAAGCGCTGCCCGCGTTGCTACACGGTGAAGCCGTCGGCATCGACATGGCCCTGACGTCGGCACTGGGTTTCCTGCGCGGCAGCCTCGGCAGCGCCGACCTCGACCGGATACTGACGGTCATGAAGCAGCTCGGGCTGCCGGTCTGGAACGACGTGTTGGACAAGACAGGACTGCTCGACGCCGCACTCGCCGACACCGTCCGTCACCGTGACGGTCGGCAGCGATTGCCGCTCCCCGTCGGCATCGGCGGTCACCACTTCGCGAACGACGTCACGCCCGGCGAAATCGCCTCCGCGCTGAAATTGCTGAGCCGAAAGAACGCCGAACTCGGAGAACCGACGGTCACGAGGGTCGCGTCATGAAGTGGGACAGCCTCTACATCGAGGGCTTCGGTTCGTATCTTCCGGATGCGCGAGTCCAGGCTGCCGACATGGTCGCCGCGGGCCGCTTCGAGGAGGTCGAGCATCAGAAGACCGGGCAGACGTCGGCGGCAGTGTCCAACCCCGACCTCGGCGAGTCCGCTCCGGACATGGCCGTTCTCGCGGGCCGAGCTGCGTTGGAAGACAGCGGAATCAGCACCGAGGACGTCGACCTCCTCGTCCACGCCGTAGTCCTGCACAACGGGCTCGAGGCGTGGAACTGCGGCGCATACATCCAGAACGAACTCGGTATCGAGGACTGTTTGCCGATCGAGATCCGGACCGCCTGCGCCGGCGCGATCGTCGGGATGGAGATGATCGGACGCTGGTTCGACGGTCGCGGCAAGGGCCTGGTCACCGCATCCGACGCGTGGCGTGAGCCCCTGTTCGATCGGTGGACCTCCGACAGCGGACTGGTCTACGGCGACGGCGCGGGGGCCGCCGTCATCGGTCCGGATCCCGGCCCGTTCCGCCTGCTGTCCACCTCCGTGGTGAGCGACGCGCACCTCGAGCAGATGCACCGCGGCCACGACAGTCTCGCCATGCAGGTCTATAGCACCGACGGTCCGCTCGACCTGCGGAAGCGGGTAGCCGGATTCACCGAAACGCATTCCATCGACGAATTCTGGTCCCGCAACTCGGCAGCCCTGTCGCGTTGCGCCGAAACAGCATTGGGTGATGCCGCCACGCACCACGGTGAGATCACCCGGTGGATCGTCCCGAACTTCGGCAATGTGCTGCTCCGCAAGCAATGCTTCGAGCCGCTGAAGATCCGCCCTGATCAGACACTTGTCGAACTCGGCCGCGAGATCGGCCACACCGGTGCCGCCGATCCTTTGCTCGGTCTCGATCTGCTCCGCCGTACCGAGACGCTGGACCCGGGTGACCGAATCATGCTCACCGGCATCGGCGTCGGATTCACCTGGGGATGTGCAGTCGTCGAATACACCGGCCACGACAACTCAACGAAGGGATAGACCATGGTCACCGAGACACGTCTGAGCGAGCCCGCAGCCACGCGTCCTACCAACGCGAACGTCGCCATCCTCTGGATGCTCCTCGCCGTATTCGGCGTCGGCACCGTCGAATATCTCGTCGCGGGTGTCCTCCCGGACATCTCGTCCGACGTCGCCGTGAGCAATTCGACGGCCGGCCTGCTCGTCACGATCTACGCCGTCACCGTCGTGATCGGCGGCCCGCTGCTCACCATCGTCACCACCCGGGTCCCGCGAACACCGCTCATCGCAGCGCTGATGGCCCTGTTCATCGTCGGCAACATCGGCACCGCATTGGCGCCGAACTTCGCCACCCTGGTCGTCTTCCGGGTCATCACCGCGCTTCCGCACGCGACGTTCTTCGCGCTGTGCCTCGTGCTGGCCACCTCCCTGGTGGCCCCCGAGTTCCAGGGCCGCGTCATCGCCCGCGTCACGCTCGGCCTCAACCTCGCTACGGTTCTCGGTGTTCCGCTGGGCACGTTGATCGGCACCCAACTCGGCTGGCGCTGGTCGTTCGCCATCATCGCGATCTTCCAGCTCGTCGTCACCGCAGCCCTCATCGTCTCGACCCGACGCGCAGCGCCGTCTCATCAGACCGGCAGCGTCACCTCGGAACTGGGCGTGTTCACCCGCGGCCCGGTGCTCTGGGCCATCGGCCTCACCGCGTTGAGCCAGGCCGCGCTGTTCGTCGTGTTCACCTACATCGCGCCGTACCTCACCGACCACGCCGGGATCTCGGCGTCCACCGTCACCATCGTGCTGTTCGTGTTCGGGGTCGGCTCGGTGGTCGGCAACCAACTCGGCGGCCACTTCGCCGACAAGGCCCTGGACAAGACGCTCTACGTCGCGCTCACCGCACTCGCCGCGGCACTGCTGGTGCTGTTCCTGTTCGGCGGCACCCCGTGGTTCGCGTTCGCATGGATGTTCGTCCTGGGCGCCGCAGGCTTCTCCATCATTCCGCCGTTGGCCTCCAAACTGATCGGCGCGGCCAGTCAAGCGCCGCACCTCGCCGCGACGGTCAACATCGCCGGTTTCCAGCTCGCGAACGCCGCCGGCGCGTGGATCGGGTCCATTGCGTTGTCCGGCGGCTACAGCGTCGGGATTCTGCCCGCCATCGGGGCTGTTCTCGCCGTCGCCGCCGTCGGATTGCTGTTCCTCAGTCGCCGTACCGCCCGGGTGGCCGTGTGAGAGCGGCCGTGATCGACGCGCCTCACTCGGTGTCGGTCGTCGAACTCGACGCGCCTGTCTGCGGTCCTGACGACGTCGTCGTCGCGGTGAAGTACGTCGGCCTGTGCGGTACGGATCTCGAACTACTGCACGGCACGTCGTCGTATCTGATGGACGGCAAGACGTCGTATCCGCATCACTTCGGACACGAGTGGGTGGGCATCGTCCAGGAATCGGGCGCTCACGTCCATGACCTCGCCGCCGGCGATGCCGTCACCGGCAGCACGATGATCTTCTGCCAGTCGTGCACGGCCTGCGGATCGGGTCGACGCAATCAATGTTCCGACCTCCGTGAGGTCGGCCTCTACGAGCACGGCGGCGCCGCAGCCGAATTCCTCGTCATGCCGCGTCGCGCCCTGGTATCCCTGGGCCGCGCTCCGGCCGAACCGGAACACGTTCTCATCGAACCCCTGGTCACCGTGCTCGAAGCCGTCGACTCGGCGTCGGTCTCCCCGGGCGATCGCGTCCTCGTCATCGGAGCGGGGACCATCGGCAGCCTCGCTATCGCCATGCTGTCGCAGTACCCCGTCACCGTCGACGTGCTCGAACCACGACCCATCGACCACCTCGGTCCCGGCGCCGCCGCACACAGCTTCACCAGTACCGAGGCCCTGGCAGGACCCTACGACATCGTCGTGGAAGCCTCGGGTGCCGACGGCGCGCTGGGAACGGGAATCGGCGTACTCCGACCGGGCGGAAAGTGCATACTCGTCGGGGTCGCCGCGCAGTCGGAGTCCATCGACCCCGGAGCGGTTGCGCTGGCCGGAATCTCGATCATCGGGGTGCGCCATGGCGTCGATCACTATCGGCGTGCAGCGGCCCTGTTCCCCCTCATCCGGCCCGCCCTGGCGTCGCTCATCGACAGCGTCGTGCCCCTCTCGGACGCGAAATCCGCCTTCGATCGACTCGAAAGCCACCGAACCCGGCCGAAGGTGGTGATCTCCATTGACTAGACCCGGCTACACGGTCGTCACCGGCGCGAGCAGCGGCATCGGCCGCGCCATCGCGCTTGCGCTCGCCACGGAAGGGCACAACCTCATCCTCGGCTACGGCAACGGAATCGATCGAATCGACGCCCTGGTCAACGATATTCGTGCGGATCATCCCGTCGATGTCGTCCCGCTTCGGCTGTATCTGCGCGACGCCCATACCGCCGTCGAGACCGTTCTCGACGCAGCAGATCGCCTCGGCGAGATCCGATGCCTGGTCAACAACGCCGGTGTCAACGACCGTTCTCCGGCCGATGCGCTCGACGTCGGCCGCATCGAGGATGTGCTGGCGATCAACACGGTCACGCCGTTGGCGTTGGCGTCGGCGGTGGGTCGCCGCATGATCGCCGACGGTATCGCGGGATCCATCGTCAACATCACCTCGGTTCACGACTCGGTGCCCATCACCCGGGGATCGATCTACTGCGCGAGCAAGGCGGCGCTGGCGGCGTCGAGCAAGGTGCTCGCCCTCGAATTCGCGCAGCACGGTATCCGCGTCAATTGCGTCGCACCGGGCGAAACGGCGACCGCGATGAACGGCGTCGACGACGAGTCCTCCTACGCCGCCATCGACCGGCCCGCGATCCCGCTCGGTCGTCCGGCGGGTGTGCACGAAGTAGCCACTGCCGCGGTGTTTCTCGCGAGCTCCGCGTCGAGCTATGTCACCGGAACCACCATCACTGTCGACGGCGGACTCGTACTCACCGCCGCCGAGGAGAACGCACGCTATGCCGGTGAACTGCACACGGCCGATACATCGAAGGCCGCCACATCGAAGGGAGCTGCATGAGAGCCATCATCGTTCACGGCAAGGGTGACCCCGACGTCCTCACCGTCGGCGAGATCGAGGAGCCCACCGCGGGGCCCGGCGACATCACCGTGTCGGTGGCCGCCGCGGCCGTCAACCCGGTAGACCTCAAGACCCGGTCCGGCTTCCTGCCCATCGAACTGACGTATCCCGCGGTGCTGGGATGGGACGTGTCGGGCACGGTCGAAGCAGTCGGCTCGTCCGTCACTCGATTCGCCCGCGGCGACACCGTCATCGGGATGATCGCGCAGCCGGCGCACCGTTTCGGTACGTACGCCGAGCGCGTCGTCGCCGACGAATCGCTGTTCGCCCACGCCCCCACCGGCGTCGGCCTCGAGCATGCGGCCGCGATCCCGTTGGCGGCGCTCACCGCCGTGCAACAGCTCGACAAGATCACGCTTCCGGCAGGCGCCACCGTGGTGGTGACCGGTGCTGCGGGCGCGGTGGGGCGCATAGCGTCGGCGATCCTGTTGTCGCGGGGCCACCGGGTCGACGCGCTGGCGCGGGAGACGGACACCGACGACCTTCTCACGCTCGGCGTGGGGACGGTGTTGGCCAAGCCCGTCGATCTCGAGCCACGGAAGTACGACGCGGTGGTCGACACCGCCGGAGTGGTCGAGGCCATCGACGGTGTGCGTGACGGCGGATCGTTCGTCTCCATCGAAGACGGCGACCAACCCGAACCACAGCGGGGCATCACCCCGGGTAAGAGCTACGTGAACGAGGACGGGCCTGGCCTAGCGGAGTTCGCCTCACTCGTCTCCTCGGGGGAGATCACCGTGCCGATCGCTCGCACATTCGGATTCGACGAAGCCCCGCAGGCTCACGCCCTGCTCGCTGCCGGTGGAACACGAGGAAAGGTGCTGTTGATCCCATGACCGTCACCACGAATGCCCGAACATCGCTCAGCACGATCGGAATCACTGTTCCCGACGCGCACGAGGCAGCCGATTTCGTCGCGTCTCTGCTCGGCGTCGAGAGTGGCAACGGCGCGACGGTTCCGGTCGGCTCCACATCGATCGAATTCACGTCCTCGCACAGCCCGAATCAGGCCCCGCCGCGCCTGGTCGACATCGGCACCAATCACCTCTGCTTCACCGTCGGCGACATCGAACGCGCTGCCGATCACCTTGCCGGGCTGGACGATGTGTCCGTTCTCGGCGAGGTGATCACCGTGCCGGAAGGCCCGATCGCCGGCAACAGATGGGTCTACTTCCGTTCACCGTGGGGGACATTGTTCGAACTGCAGAACTGGCCCGAGGTGCCGGGCTATTACGGCGACACCGACGCCCGCCTGCATCACCGACGCGAGGACCTACCGTCGGCCACTCTGCCCACGTGCCGCGGATTGGACCACTCGGGGTACAGCGTCGCCGATCTGGACGCGGCCATCGACCGCCTCGTGAATCACCATGGAGCGACGGAAGTTCTGCGGACCGACATCGAGGCCGACCGCGGCTTCATGACCGCGCAGTTCGACCTCGACGTGGAAGGTACGTCGCGGATGGCAATGGTGTCGGTGGGAGAGCTGAACATCGAGCTGTTCGAACACCACGTCGGCCGTCGATACGCCGCACGCCCACTCACCGCGAACGGCAGCAACTTCCTGACGCTTCCTGCTGAGGGTCGGCGCGACGGCGTTCGACTGTTTCCGGGTGCGCTGTGAGGTACGGACTCAACCTCCCGAACTTCGGGCCGCAGATCGATGCCGACGGGATCCTTGCGTGGGCCACCACCGCGGAAGCCGCCGGCTTCGACAACGTGCTGCTGTCGGATCACGTGGTGCTGACCGACGACGCCCATCGCCGCTCGCCCGCGCCGTTCTACGAGTGCCTGGCGACGCTGTCGTGGTTGGCGGGTCAGACCCACACCATCCGTCTGGGTAGCGGCGTGCTCATCGGCAGCCACCGCCATCCGGCGCACCTCGCGCACGCGACGGCCACCATCGACACACTCAGCGGTGGGCGGTTGATCGTCGGCGTGGGTGTCGGGTGGACGTCTGAGGCGTTCGACGTGCTGGGTGTCCCCTATCACCAACGCGGGCGGCTGACCGATGTCACCCTCGACGGCCTGGTGGCGGCATGGTCGTCGGAGACCTACGAGGCCCTCGGCGCCAGTGGCACCCCGCGCCGCGTGCACGGTGGGCCGCTGCCCGCCCAGACGCCGCACCCGCCGCTGTGGATCGGCGGCAACGGCCCCGCTGCGATCGCGCGGACGAACCGCGTGGGCACTGGGTGGCATCCGCTGCACCCGTCGAGGCAGCTGTGCGCGGCCGGCGCCGACGCCCTCGACGACGGCAAGGACTTCGTCCCACGTATCTACTTCCTGCCCACCGAGACTCCGGTCCAGTCGCCGAACCGTCCCCTCGGGTACGGCAGCGTCGAGCAGATCCACTCGGACATCCATTTCCTCGCGGGGCTCGGCGCCGGCACCGTGGTTCTGGATACCGATCCGGGCGATCAACGGTTGCGGCGATCCACCGAGCACGATCTCGAACTCGTCCGCTTCGCCGGAGAAAGCCTGGGGATGGGGGTCACGGTATGAGTCTGCAGCCCAGCCCGATTCGGCAGTCCATCACTGCGGGCGCGTTCCTGTTCGACATGGACGGCACCCTCGTCGACTCGCACGCATCCATCGAGGCGGTGTGGTTCGAGTTCGCCCAGCGACACGACGTCGACAGATCGATTGTTGCCGAGGCACTTCCGGGCCGACTCGCCGCCGATATCGTTCTGCGCGTCCTCGGACCCGCAGCCGACGTACGATCCGAGCTGCAGTGGATACGGGAGCACGAGCGCCGGAGCGTGGTGCCGGTTCAGCAGATTGCCGGCGCCGCGAGATTCCTTGCGTCGGTGCCGCCCGAGAGGTGGGCGGTGGTCACGTCGGCGACGCGATCGATGATGGTCCGACGCCTCACCGCCGCCGGGCTACCGACGCCGCGGATCGCCGTCGCCGCGGAGGACGTGACCGTCGGCAAGCCCGCCCCGGAAGGGTTCCTCTCCGCGGCAGCGCAGCTGGGCGCGTCCATCGAGTCGTGCATCGTGTTCGAGGACTCGTCGGCCGGAATGGCTGCCGCGGCGAATGCCGGCGTGCGGTGCATCACCATCGGCGACGAGCCCGGCCAGAACATCGCACGCGTCGACAACTTCGACTCCCTGCGGGTCGAGATGCGCGACCGGTCGCTGGTCATCGACCTGCACCCGGCGAAAGACGTGCATCCGGTGATCGACGCGGTTCCCGTGCGATGACCGATACTGTCTCCGTCGATCTGGGTGGTACGTGGCTGCGCATTCGTGCAGGGAGCGCGATCGAACGGTTCCCGGCGCCCAGTGTGCTGCAACAGCCTGGCCTGTCCGTGGACAGGTTGCTGCAACAGTTGGTGGATACGCTCGACGTCCACGTGCCGCACGGTGCAAGGGTGAACATGTCCTGCGGCGCGGCGCTCGACGAGCAGAAGGGCGTGGCACTCGGTTCCGGGCCACTGTGGGGCGGCGCGCCCTCGGGCGAGATTCCGCTACTGCACATGCTGTCGTCTCGACGCCCCGATGTGCGCTGGACCCTGGTCAACGACGTGACGGCAGGATTGGCGTCGTACGCTCAGGGGTTCGCTCGCCCCACCGATCGGCACCTGGCGTATATCACGATCAGCAGCGGCATCGCGGTGCGCACGGCCTACCTGGCCGAGAAGGTTGTTCCGGTCGATCACCGCGGATTGCAAGGCGAGGTCGGGCACGTGCGCGCCGTCAGTTCCGCGCCTCCGGCCGTGCTGCAGTTGCCGTGCGCGTGCGGTGGCGTCGGGCACATTTCGTCGATGTCGTCCGGTCCCGGAGTGGCGGCGGTCGCGCAAGTCCTCGGAATCGACTACGAGGAGCGGAGTTTCGCTTCTTCGCTGGCGGAGGGTATCGATGACCTCGCTCGATTGCTGACCGTGGTAGTCGAACCCATTGCCGAGTTGATCCGCACCATGATCACGCTCGATCCGCGACTCGACCGCATCGGGATCGGCGGCGGGGTAGCGGAGGGACTGGTCGGGTTCTACGAGCGCGAACTCATTGCGCAACTTGCCGGCTCGCGTTCGTATGCCGACTCGCTCACGTCGGATCGGGTTCGCGAGATCATCCACGTGTGCGCGCCCGGCGACATCGACACACTCTCCGGAGCGGACGCAATCGCCGACGGTTACCTTCGTGTGACTAAGATTTGAAAGAGGAACGATGACAATCGAACTCACCCACCGCGCCATCGTCCGGCACGGTAGCCACTCGTCCGTCGAGATTCGCCCGACGCCCTCCCCTGGGCCCGGCGAGCTGCTGCTCGCGCCGGAAGCGGTGTCGCTGTGTGGAACCGACATTCAGATCGTGCGGGGAGACCGGAACGATCCGTCCCCGATCGTCGGGCACGAGGGTGCTGCGCGAGTCGTCGAGCTGGGCGAAGGAGTGTCGGAATTCGCAGTGGGTGACCGCGTGGTGGTCAACCCGACCCATCCCCACGATTCGTCCTTCCTACTCGGCCACAATGTGGAAGGTCTGTTTCAGGAACGCGTCGTGATCGGAGCGTCCGCAGTCAGCAGCGGTCTGGTGTCGTTGCTGCCGGACGACTTGTCGAGTGTCCGAGCGACCCTTGTGGAGCCGTATGCCGTGGTTCGCTATGCACTGTCGTGTCTCGCGCGCGAGACCCCGCAAACGCTTCTCATCTTCGGGGACGGTCTGATCGGCAACCTCGCGGCCACACTTGCACCCTCGGCGATGTTCCCGACCGTCGAGGTGGCGATGGTGCACCGTACGGAGCTGGGTGCGAAGTGGACCGCCAACTACCTGCCCTCGGTGCAGAACTTCTCCTCCGGCGACGACTGGGAACGTCACATCACCGGGTCCGTTGCGGTGCTCGGCGCGACCCACCGCGCGGGAACTGTCGCCTCGATCGACGAGGCGATACGGCGTCTCGGGGATCGGGTAGTGGCCGTGCACCCTATCGGCGGGGTGCCGGCCAAGGCGACGTCGGGCCTGCTACCAGGTGTGGACATCGCCGGGGTGAGGCAAGCCAACACCGGTGGCCCGACGCCTCCCGCGGTCACCACGTTCAGCCG
Source organism: Rhodococcus sp. RS1C4 (assembly GCF_002258225.1). Taxonomy (NCBI): domain Bacteria; kingdom Bacillati; phylum Actinomycetota; class Actinomycetes; order Mycobacteriales; family Nocardiaceae; genus Rhodococcus; species Rhodococcus sp. RS1C4. Next base: position 63,267 of record NZ_NOXZ01000011.1, read on the forward strand.
CGGTGCGCAGCGAGTGGCATTCACTGGTAATCGAGGCGTCACGAACGACCAACTCACCGCGGCGGCTACGGCACTGACCTCAGCGGACGACGCGATCGACGGACTACTGACCCACCGGCGCGACATCGTGGAGGGCACGGCGTTGATGAACACCATCTGCGAACAACGGACCCGGGTGGTGGACGGTGAACTCGTGATGCGGTTGGTGGTGGGGTTGGGGGCGTGAGGGGCCCGTGCCTACTTCGATAAGTGCCTCGAGGTCACGCACCAACCGAATGTAGTTCCAGCATCGATATTTCCGGCTCGGCACCTACGCGCACGGGCGGTCCCCACGTACCGGCGCCGCGCGTTGTGAAGACGGGGGTGCCCGAAACGGTCACGAGCCCTTCGATCGAGGGTTGTTGCAAGGGAACGAGATACCGCAGAGGCCACAACTGACCTGCGTGAGTGTGTCCGGAGAGCTGGAGATCGATTCCGGCACCGACGGCGTCCAACGCCTGAACTGGTTGATGAGCCGCCAACAGGGTGAATCGATCGGAAGTTCGCTCGCCGAGGGCGCGGCCGAGGTCGGGAGCATGTGGCGGCGGAGCGGAGACATCGTTGATTCCCGCAAGATCGATGAACGCGCCGCCACGCTCCAGTGTCGCAGTGGCATTGCGCAGAACTTCCACACCCAGGCTCGACCACAGCCTGGTCCATTCGTCGGCGTCGGCGTAGTACTCGTGGTTGCCGGTGACCGCGAACACTCCGAGGGGGGCGTTCAGCTCCGACAGTGGCGTCAACACATCGCCGACCAACTCGACCGTCCCGTCGATGAGGTCGCCGCCCAGAATCACCACGTCGGGATCGTGCTGATCGATCTCGCCGACGATCGCCTCGACGAAACCTGCACCTCGCGTGGGCCCGGCGTGGATGTCGGACACGAACGCGATCCGTAGACCGTCGAATTGCTGTGGGAGGCCATCCGACGCGATGGTGGTGTGCGTGACCTGAGGCTGGGCCGCTTCGACGAGACCGTATCCGACGGTACCGGCTGTTGTCAGCGCGACCACGGCGGCACCGACCCGCGCAACTCGCATCCTGGTGGGCGCACTGTCGCGTTGTTGCGCAACACCTTTGATCCGGATCGCAAGCAACACTGCACCGACCACAAGACCGCCGAGGCACAGATACAGCAGTGCGGCAGCCCACGTAGCTCCGACGAACCCCGGGCCGCGCGCCCAGGACGGATCGAAGATACTTCCGCTTCCGTAGCCGACCACCGTGAGGCACAACAAGACCGCGAGAACACAGTCCACGGTGCGTGCCAACGGACGTGACAGACGCAGAGGAGAAACGAACATGACGCGCACGAAGATCGACAGCACTGCGACGATTGCGACGAGCGCGAGAAGAGGAGCAGGCATAGTGAACGATGACCGGGTTTCTGTTGAAAGAACCATTGCAGCAGACGACGTGAGTTCGTCACGTCGGGTGCCGCTACGAAGCTGCTGGGCAACTCCGGAGCGACGGACGTCTCAGCCGATCCAGACGATGATCACGCTGGTGAGCACGCTGGTGATGATGAAGAACGGGGCATTGAGCACCCCGTAGTACAGCGGACGGGGGAAGTTGGGGTTGAGCGCAATCTGAAACGTCATGGCCGTGAGATAACCGATCCCGACGAGGAGACCGAACACGACGGCGTCGCCGACCGCGGTGATGTCCAGCGCGGTGATCAACACCGCACTCGTGATGGTGGTGGCAAGGATGCACACCACCGGGCCGAGATTACGCACGAGCGAGGACTCGGGCTCCCGCGCGTTCTCGCGGCCGAGTGCAACGATGTACGGCTTGGCGATGAGGACGGGGAAATACACGCCTGCGCTCACCGCGGAGGCCACGAACGCGGCAAGCACTGCGAGCCACTTGATATCGGTCAGAACATCGAACATTTCGGATTCCTTCGAGAATGAGCGTCCGTCGACGCCCGTTGAAGTCGGTTGGTGAAACGGGTGTGTGGTGTGCCGCTCAGAGCGCTGTCACGGCCACCTCGCCCCGCTGCGCCGCAGCAGCATGCTCACGACTGTCCCGAGAGGAGATCGACAACGCCGCGAAAACCATGCCTGCCACCGCGACACCCGCCCCGACGAGAAACGCGTCGTGGAAGCCGTCAGTCAACGCCACGGTTCGATCGACCCCGCCGGACATCGCGCGTGCAGTCGTCGCTGTTGCCACCGCCGAGATGACCGCCAGCCCCACTGCCCCACCGATTTGGTTGCCGGCGTTGACGAGACCTGAAGCGAGGCCGGCCTGTTCGTCCGTCGTTCCGGTGAGGGCGGCTACGGTCACGGCCACCAAGGAGCCACCCAGTCCGAGGCCGGTCAGAACGGACGGACCGAAGACGTCGGAGATGAATCGACCATCGGCACCGACCTGCGCGAACCAGGCCAGGCCTGCAGCCACGAAGCCCAAGGCGACGAGAAGGACAGTCTTGAACCCGAACTTGGTGATCAGCGGTGACGCGCCGCCGGCCGAGGCGATGATCGACAGAGCCAGAGGCAGGTACGCAAGACCAGCCTGAAGCGGGGTGAACCCCAGGACCTGCTGTAGGTACAGGGTGATGAGGAAGAAGCCTGAGATCAAGGATGCGCCCACGAGGAGCATGACGACGTTTGCGCCACGAAGGGTACGTAGTCGGAAGATCGACAGTGTCACCAGCGGTGCCGCACTGCGCCGCTCGATCACCACGAAGACCACCAGAAGTGCGACTGCAGCCGCAGCTCGCAGCAGTGTCGTAGTCGATGTCCATCCGGCTTTTTCGGCGTCGACGAGTGTGAACACCAACAGCGCCAGGCCGGCCGTCACGCTGATCGACCCGGGTAGGTCGAAGCTGCGGGCCCCGTCGACTCTGCTCGACGCCGGGAACAGGCGGAATGCTTGCCACACCATGAACAATCCCACGGGAACATTGACGAAGAGCACCCATTCCCATCCGAGATACTCGGTGAGCACACCGCCGAGCAGCACGCCGGCCGCCCCGCCCGCACCGGACATCGCACCCCACACCCCGAGCGCGCGGTTACGTTCGGAGCCTTCTTTGAAGGTGGTGGTGAGGATCGACAGGGCAGCAGGAGAAACGATGGCCGCCCCGAGTCCCTGCACTGCTCGGGCAATGTTGAGCCATGCGTCGTTCTGCGCCAAGCCGCCCATGAGCGAGGCGACCGTGAAGATGAGCAATCCGGTGACGAACATCTTGCGCCGTCCGAGTAGGTCGGCGAGCCTGCCGCCCAACAGCAGGAACCCGCCGAACGCGAGGATGTAGGCGTTGATCACCCAGGACAGGCCGTCTTGACCGATCCCCAGTGATTCACCGATCGACGGCAGCGCGACGTTCACGATCGACGCGTCGATGACGATCAGAAATTGAGTCAGGGCAAGTAACGCGAGAGCAAGATTTTTTGCTCTCGGCGTCGAAAAATCTCGTGACATTGTGTGGACTTTCTCGAGTGAGAACTGTGCGACCCGGCGCGCGATACGCGAGCGATCGGATGTCGGGGTGCCGACTGTTGGAGAGCTGTCGAACGAGACGAACTCTCATTACGGTACTTGCTAGTATCGGATCTGTCCAGTACCGTAATTACCAGGCCAGTATCCAACCCGGAACAAGGAGGAACCGTGCCAGATAGGACAACGACGCCCGATGCGCCGACGCCGCGCGGACGCAAACGCGATCACTCCCGCGACGGCGACATCCTGGACGCGACAGTCGAGGTTCTCGCCGAGCACGGCTACGACGGAATGACGATGGATATGGTCGCTGCCCGCGCGAAAGCCGGAAAGGCCACGGTGTACCGGCGGTGGCCGTCGAAGGCGCACATGATCGTCGACGCCGTCGCGCGTGTGTCCAAACAAGAAGTCGACGTCGACGAGCTGCCGGACTCGGGAACCCTTCGGGGCGATCTCAAGGCCTTGATGCGCCCGGAGGCGTTCGACAGCGGCAACAAACAGCTGAAGATCATGAGTGCGGTGGCAAGCATGCTTGCCGCCCAGGACGATTCAGAATTGGCAGCGTCGATATCCGGCACCAATCCGTGGATCGCAGCCAATCGCATCATGATCGAACGTGCCGTCGCGCGTGCTGAAATCGCCGCCGACACGGACGTCGAGTTCATGGCCCGAGTCATTCCCGCCATGTGCTATTACCGCGTGACCGTGGAGGGTCGCTCCCTCGATCCCGAGCACGTACTCACACTGATCGACACTCTGCTGCTGCCAGCACTGACAAACCCATCCGACACCACAGAAGGTGGACAATGAAGTACCGAACCCTCGGACGAACCGGTGTACGAGTGAGCAACCTCTGTCTGGGCACCATGATGTTCGGAACGTGGGGCAACAAGGATCACGACGAATCGATCCGAGTCGTGCACCGCGCGCTCGACGCCGGAATCAACATGATCGACACCGCAGATCTGTACTCACACGGTGAAGCCGAGACAATCGTCGGAAAGGCTCTGGCCGGCGGACGCAGAGACAATGTGGTGCTGGCGAGCAAATTCCACAACCCCATGGGCGACGACGTCAACGCACGAGGAAACTCCCGCCGTTGGATCGTGCAAGCCGTCGAGAACAGTCTCCGCAGACTACAGACCGACCATCTCGATCTGTACCAAGTGCACCGCCCCGATCCGGACACCGACATCGAAGAGACATTGGGCGCGCTGACCGATCTGCAACGAGCCGGAAAGATCCGGTACTTCGGCACAACGACGTACCCCGCACACGAACTCGTCACTGCACAATGGACCTCGGAACGGCGAAATTTCGGCCGCTTCGTCACCGAGCAGCCTCCCTACTCACTGTTCGCACGAGGAATCGAAGCCGACGTTCTCCCCGTCGCACAACAACTTGCTCTCGGAGTCCTGGTCTGGAGTCCGCTCGGCGGGGGCTGGCTTTCCGGTGCATACAGAAAGGACTCCCCCGACTTCGTCAGCGACCGAAACAAGCTCATGCCCGGCCTGTTCGACATCACCGCACCGCACAACGCGGGCAAGTTGGACGCCGCCGAAGCCCTCGCACTCCTCGCCGAGGAACTCGGCATCTCGCTCATTCATCTCGCACTTGGATTCGTTCTGTCCCACCCGGCTGTGACCGCAGCCATCATCGGCCCCATGAACGTCGATCAACTCGAAAGTCAGCTCGCGGCCAGTGATCTCGTGCTCGAACACGAGACACTCGATCGCATCGACGACATCGTCTTCCCCGGCCGCAACATGACCGAGCGCGACGCGGGCTACCTTCCCCCTGCCATCGTGCAGTCTTCTCTGCGTCGGCGCTGAACCTCCGACCCGACAGCGGGCCCACAGAAAGAGTCGTCGCATGAGTCGCCCTCCGGAGACCGCTCCCGGCAACGAGATTCACTGCCCGGCGGAAGCGAACAACCCAACAAAGCACCATCCCCTCGCCGACAGCCCACCGTTCGTTCAGATGTTCTTCGAAGCCACGACCGATGGACACACCTCGAACAGCAACCGTTGAGACACAGGCCTCACCTACATTCCCGCAGTGCTGACCTCCGGTCGAGGCTCGAACACTCGACGCCTCGACCGGCTGCACAATGCTCGGCAGCGGATGCACCGAATGGACTCAGCCCCCACAACGGCCTGCGCTCGTCTTCTCGATTTCACATAGGCGCAACTGAAAAAGGCGGCCTCGGATTTCTCCGAGACCGCCTTTGAAACTGCATTGTCGGGCTGACAGGATTTGAACCTGCGACCACTTGACCCCCAGCTAGATGCGGTACGTCGACATGGGTTCATGTGGAACCACGAATACTGCCTTGAGCAGGCAGTATCGTCCACGACCATCCAAGATAATCCACACCCGGTCGCACCCAGTTGTGACACCCTTGTGACACCCAGACACCCACAGAAACCTGAACTTGACTCCCCCACCAACAGCTATTCCGAAGACGCTGACTGCTCACTCCGATACACGGAGTAGTTCATGACAGCCCATGCCCGTCCGGGGCGATCCACCCATGACCAGTTCATACAGTTACTGACTAGCAAACTTTGTGTCTATGCTACGAAACCACCTGCGACGGTTAACTGACGTCGAGCAGACCCCTGTGTAGGTAATTCAAGTGTAATCGCCGCAACATTCCGCGAGGCAGCGGATTTTAAGTCCCTAGAAGTGGATTCACCTGAACTACCTTGGACTCGGTTTTTGTTTATTTGCAACACTTTTCGTACATCACGGTCCGGGCCAGTCCATGTCCGAACGTACCGACTTGTGACACCCTCGTGACACCGAGCCATTGCCGAACCTCCGGCATCGGACGAGCGTGATCGGTCGCGGACGACGACGGCATCGAGTGGACAATTACGTCGATTGAACTACGCAAGAAGTCAGTATGAATTGGCCATCAGCACCGCGATGTACAACAGCACCGCATCACCATTCGGTCCAGTTATGTAGCCAGTCAGCTTTTCAAGCTTTGCCAACCTGTAGGTGAGCGTATTCCGGTGCAGATGCAGCTTTTCGGCAGTTTTCGAGGCATTGAACCCACACTCCCCCCAGACCAACAAAGTCGTTCTCAGTACCGACCAATCGGGTGCTCGAACCGTCTCCCCCAAGACTGTGTGCACGAGTCTCCGTCGTGCGCTGTCAGGAATGGCCCGGACTGCTTGGTGCAGTCGTAACCGATCGATGTCGTAGATGTGCTTATCCGGAATTGCACGCCTGCCAATTTCCAGGGCGTCTCGGGCATCTCGAGCGGAGTTATTCAGTTGTACGACACCCGAGGCTACCGGTCCTACCGCAGCAAACAAAGCCAGTCCGTGCGCCCTTCCTCGCTCTACCAGCCCTTCCCAGCGCTGGGCGCGGTCCGACACGCCATCGACCAAAGGGATTGCCGCAACGACGTTGCGTGAAAGACGGCCGACAATCTCTTGGGATGCCCTCGAAGACTGCCGGAGCCACTCCAGGACGGTTACCGCATGGTCGACCTCCGTGCGTTTGACTTCCGACGGTGATGCAACAGGTTCGACCGCTATGAGGACCACTTGCCTCAGCGCATTCATGTCGTAGTCGAGTGCTGCTGCTCGATTTTCAACGCTTTGCTTCGACATGTCACTTCTGTGCAGTTCGAAGATGTCGCGAAGAAAGTCTTCGGCCGCCCGTTGACGTGAGACTCGAACTCCGATGCGGTTGGCTTCGCTCATCAGAATTTCGGTTTGACGCTTGACGATTTGGCCGAATTGTGTGACCAGCTCGGGCGCGCCCGAGAGGCCGACTGTGCCAACCACCTCGCCGTTCAGGACGAGCGGAAGGGTCGTGCCAGGCAAGCTACCCTCGAGGGTGCGGACATCCGAACTTGTGTGACTGCGAGTGCTGTTCGTCTTGATCACCACCACCGAAGCTTCGTGAAACTGGCCGACTCGGTCTTGATCGCCGCTGCCGAGGACTATGCCGGTTGCGTCGGTGATGAGCACGTTATGACCGATTACCTCGGTAATTTCCACAGCTATCTGCCGGGCAAGTTCTGTACTCAGCACAGGCAACCCCTCGTTTACAGCGGTGTAACACCAGATCGCACCATTTGTGCAACATGCCCAACGATACCGCCCGGGCGTTGCTAATTGTGGGCCTTTTGATGAAGACCTGAAAGTGGCAGACGTCATACGATTTGTGCACCGTCGAGCGAGGAGAAAATAATGGAAGTCCTGGATTGGATCGCAGTCGCAGCCTATTTCGTGGTGTTGATCGCAGTCGGTGTGCAGACAATGAAAAAGGTATCCAATGCAGACGATTTCGCCGTTGCCGGCAACCGTATTGTCTGGCCGGTCTTCTTCGGCAGCCTCGCTGCCGCATTCTTGGGTGGCGGTGCTTCGCTAGGTGTAGCCGGTGCGACCATGCGCGACGGATATGTCTACATGTTCGCGTTCTGCGCCTTTGGAATTCAGACCGTTCTGGTCGGACTGTTCGTCGCACCCAAGCTGAAGCGATACAAGGGCGCACACACACTCGGCGATGTGATGCACGCGCACTATGGCAAACCCGCACGGGTAGTCACCGGCGGCCTGTCCATCGCGCTATGCACCGGTATTCTCGGAGCACAGGCATTGGCAATCGGGACCGTCGTGAACGCAACACTCGACGTTCCACCCACCCTGGCGATCATCCTAGGGATGGGGGTGACCGTCCTCTACTCGACCTTCGGTGGCGCGTGGGCGGTGATTCAGACCGACCTTCTGCAATTCGTATTCCTAGGGATTCTCATTCCCGTCACGCTGCTGATCGGTCTTCACGCGGTCGGTGGACCATCTGCGCTGGTCGACGCGCTCCCTTCCGATCACATGACCCTGATGGGCGACTACAGCGTCATGAAGTTCGTCGGATTGTTCGCAGCATTGCTGCTCGGTGAGACGCTGGTCCCGCCATACGCGCAACGCACCTTCTCCACTCCTGACTCTTCCCACGCACGGAAGGGCTTCGTCACCGCCGGAATTTTTTTTTTCTTCTTCTTCATCTCAGCGTCCATCGGAGCTGTCGCGTTCGTTTTGTATCCAGGTATCGAGCCCGACTCCGCGCTGCCGACGGTGGTCACGAACCTGATGCCTGTCGGACTTCTGGGACTGTTGGTCGCAGCCCTTCTCGCAGTGGTGATGTCCACAGCATCGAGCTACATCAACTCCTCCGCGGTGGTCTTCACCGACGATCTGTACCGCCCATTGGCCAAACAGTCGACGTCACAACGCAAGCGGCTCAAAATCGAACGAGTCCTCAGCGTCGCAGTCGGCGCGGGCGCAACCATCTTCGCACTGACGGTCCCCTCGATCGTCGACGCGCTGCTGTACAGCTACACCCTGTGGGCTCCGACCATGATCGTGCCCTTGTTCGGTGCAGTGCTGTTCGGTGTTCGTTCGGCACCCGCCGCATTGTCCGGTATCGCAGCAGGCGCTGCAGCAACTGTTGTCTGGCAGTGGATTCTGATGAGCCCGTTCGGACTCGACGGACTGCTGCCGGGCGTTGCCGCGAACCTGATCGTCTACACCGTCGTAGCAGTTGCCACGAACAAGAAGTATCCCCGCCGCGCCGAAACGCTGGCACAACCATCACTCGACAACACCGGAGCGAACTGACATGGTCGAGCTACTTTTCTATGGCGCGCCCGCTGTGGCAATAGCTGTAACCGCTTGGTGTGGATTTCTGGGCTGGCGGTTCTATATCCAAGAAGTTCTGAAGAGAGAAGAATAAGATGAAAATTACATCAGCAAACGTCACCGGCATTGCAGATGCACAATCGCCGTACCCCGCGTATGTGCAAGATCAACAAAATATCTACGTTTCCGGACAAGTCGCATTCGACGACGATGGAAACATAGTGGGCGAGGGCGATCCGGCGAAGCAGACCGAGGTTGCGATCGACCGGCTCGCGCGGGTCCTGGCCGCGGCAGGCTCCGACCTCGACCACGTTGTCTCGACCACCGTTTACCTGACTTCCGCAGATTTTGGTAGCGAGATGAACCGGGTATGGCGTGAGAAGTTCGGCCAGCACAGGCCGGCGCGCGCGACAGTTGTCGCAGGCCTCCTCGACAACCGCCTATTGGTCGAGATCACCGCGATCGCAGTCGCGTTCCCGAAGGACACCGAATGAGAATCGCGGTGCTGGGCGGCGGTGTGATCGGTGTGACGAGCGCGTTCTACCTTGCGCGGGATGGTCACGAGGTCACGGTGTACGACGAACGTGACTCGGTCGCCGACGACACCACCGCCAGCACGGCGGGGCTGATCGCGCCGGGTCACTCGTATGCGTGGGCCTCACCCCAGGCACCCCGAATGTTGCTGCGTTCGTTGGTGGGTGGTCAAACCTCCATTCGGGTAAAGCCTCGACTCGACCCCGCGCTGATCCGGTGGGGTTTGTCGTTCATCCGCGAATGCACTCCGGCCCGCAGCCTGCGCAACACCCTCGCGAAGTACGAGCTGGCCTCGTTCAGCCAAAACCTGCTCGAGCAGCTGACCGGAGATGAATCGCTCGAGTACCGCCAGACCAACGGCGGGATCCTGTACTTGTACCGTGACGCAGGTGCCCTCGAGGAAGCGAGCCGCAAAGCCGACTTGATGCGGGAGCACGGTAGGTCCCAGCGCTTGCTCACCCGAGAAGAGACGCTGAAGGTCGATCCGGCTCTCGCAAACAGCACAATCGAGTTCGTGGGAGCTATCCACGACGAAGAGGACGGCACCGGTGACCCAGCTCAGTTCACCCGAGAGTTGGCCGCCGCAGCCGCGCGTTTGGGTGTTCGGTTCGAGTTGAACACCCGTATCGAGTCGCTCCAGTCGGACGGGACCGTCGTTCGCCGGGCCATGACCGACGCAGGCGTCGAAATCCACGCCGACGGCTATGTACTCGCGTTGGGAAGCGCATCGAGTCGACTGGCTCGGACGGCAGGACTGCACGTTCCGGTGTACCCAGCCAAGGGCTACAGCGTGTCGGTTGCCATCCGCGATCAATCACTCGCACCCCGCACCGGTGGAATCGACGAGCGTTCGCTGGTTGCGTGGTCGCCGTTCGGTGACACTCTGCGGATGTCGGCGGTTGCCGAGTTCGCCGGCTACGACAAGGCACACACACCCTCCAACTTCGCCGAGATCCGCGCAGCGGGGAACGAGCTTTTCCCGGGTGCCCTGGATTGGAACTTGGTCGAATATCGCTCCGGGCTGCGACCGATGACCCCCGATGGGCCACCGATCATCGGCCCGACAATGCTGAACAACCTTCACATCAACACTGGGCACGGCCATGTGGGGTGGACAATGGCCTGCGGTTCCGCCTCGCTACTCGCTGCGGAATTGGCCGGAAGGCCGTCGCCGCTCGATCTCACTCCTTACCGTTTCGATCGCTTTTCCAGACGAGCCGCGAAACTGTCCTCGAAACAACGGGGCCGATCCGGTTCGAAGTCCTGGACCGAGTAGACGCAGCGTCGAAGCCCCGGCCGTCGACCAGAGCGACTGCATCCTCTGTCGTGGCCGGTCAAGAGTGAACGGTTTTACACAGCGTCCGTTCACCCCGAGCTCGAGAAAAGGAATGACCATCCTCTTCAATCAGGAAATGCCAGGAAGTAACTACACATGTAGTTCACTGATCGACGTGATGGCGGAGGCCTCGCCGTCACGATCGGGAGACGGACTCATCTATTGCGCAGCATAATTTGATGCCGAACGCGCAGCAGTATGCTGGATACACACAGATTTGCCGCTGACACGTTCCTCGCCCTATCGCTTATACTTTTGTATCGGCAACGCTGCCACTCCCCATTCGCATCGGCCACACACCCGTGTGGTCTTCCTGCACGAGAAGCAATACAGCAAGTTCTGAGAGACGGGGTTTCCAGTACGTGCGGAGCTATTCCCTCGAAGTTAGGTTGAAATTGTCGAGACTCCGTGATTCGCCCCGCCACACGTACCAAACTCACGCCGTCGCATTTCAAATGAACTGAGCGGTGTTGCTGCCAATGCGATTGAACCTTTTTTCGCGTGCGATTCGGCGCATATTCGGATCCTGCCCGATCAGGTCAGCCAGTTCGCGATGAAGTGCGGAACCCACCCGGTCGCAGAACTGCTGAGATTCGTCTGCGGCGTCGGGTAGTTCGGGGATGATGACGTCGACGATTCCAGCCTGCCGAAGGTCCAGGGAGCGTACTCCCTGTCGCACAGCCATTTCGGCGGCGTGGACGGTATCGCGGAAGACGATGGCGCTGGCGCCTTCGGGTGGCAACGGTGACAGCCAGGCGTGTTGCGCGGCGAGGACCCGGTCTGCGGGTACGAGCGCCAAGGCTCCGCCTCCGGTTCCCTGTCCCAGCAGGAGCGACACCGTGGGGGTGTTCAGGTCGACCATGTCCGCGATGCACCGGGCGATTTCCCCGGCCAGGCCACCTTCTTCGGCCTCCTTGGACAGTGCGGCTCCAGCAGTGTCGATGACCGTGACGAGCGGTAGTCGCAGATCCTCGGCGAGCCGCATTCCCCGTCTGGCCTCACGTAATGCTGCAGGCCCGAGCGGCGCCTCGGTGGTTTGACCACGGCGGTCCTGACCCAACAGCACGCACGGCATGTCACCGAACCGAACCAGTGCGAGAATCAGACCCGGATCGGTCTCACCCTGTCCGGTGCCGTTGAGCGGCAACACGTCTGCGGCTGTCGAGAACAGCAATTCACGTATTCCCGGCCGATCCGGGCGTCGCGACGCGGTGATCGAGGTCCACGCAGGGACGTCCTCGATGTCCCATGTCGGAGCATCGAGCGCCTTCACCCGGGTAGCCGGGACGTCGGTCATGATGCGCAACGCCCGGTCGACGATCTCGCCCAGCTGATCGGGCGGTCGGACGGCATCGATGAGTCCGTGAGCCTGGAGGTTCTCCGACGTCTGCACTCCAACCGGGAATGTCGAGTCGTACAGCGCCTCGTAGACACGGGGTCCCAGAAACCCGACGAGCGCACCAGGCTCGGCGACGGTGAGGTGCCCCAGCGATCCCCACGACGCGAACACACCGCCGGTGGTCGGATGCCGCAGGTACACGATGTAGGGCAGATGCGCGGCCTTGTGTGCGGTGATGGCCGCGGTGATCTTGACCATCTGCAGGAACGCGACGGTCCCTTCCTGCATCCGCGTTCCTCCCGACGTCGGCAATGCCAGCAGCGGAAGCTGCTCGGCGGTCGCCCGATGGACCGCCGTGACTAGGCGCTCCCCTGCCGCCACTCCGATCGAGCCGGCGAGAAAGCTGAACTCGCACAGCAGGATCGCGACCCGCCGACCCTGTACGGTGGCCGAACCGGTGAGGACCGACTCGTCCAACCCCGTTTTGTCACGGGCAGCAGCGAGTTCTGCTGCGTACTCCTCGTCGACGGCATAGTCCGACGCCGGGGCATCCCACGACTCGAAGCTGTCGACGTCGACGACGAGACCGAGCAATTCGAGAGCGGTCATTCTGGGCATCAGATGGCTTCCGCGAGCCACGAGCGGACGAGGTCCTCGTCGGCGCCGAGTACCGGCGGTGCGAGGTGACGAGTCTCGGTGACCTCGGTGCCGTCGGACTCGAAGAAACGCAGCGGTGGTCCGGGCAACGTCACGGTGCCGAGCGTTGCGTGGTCCACGTCGACGAGCAGTCCCTGCGACTTGGTCTGCTCCCACTCGTATACTTCCTGCACGTTGCGGACTTTGCCTGCGGGAACGCCGATCTCCCCGAGCAACGTCAACAGTGGTTCCGACTCGTAGGTCCGGAAGATCTTCGACACGAGGTCGATGACGTCCGTCCGACTGTCGACGCGTTGCGGATTGGTCGCCATACCTTCGAGGTCCGGGTCGATTCCGAACCCAGCGCAGAACTTGTGCCAGAGACCTTCGCTACCGACCGAAATCTGCACGGCGCCGTCAGACGTAGGGAACAGTCCGTACGGGCAGATCGACGGGTGGTGATTGCCCTGCGCTTTACCGACCTCGCCGGCGACGGTCCACTTGGTGCCCTGGAAGGCGTGAACGCCGATGACACTGGCCAGCAGCGACGTCCGCACGACTTTACCCAGCCCGGTTCGATCTCGTTCGCGGAGTGCCGCGAGGACTCCGAAGGCGCCGTACATGCCGGCGAGGAGGTCGGCGATGGGAACGCCGACGCGTTGCACGTCGTCCGGTCCTGAACCGGTGACCGACATCAAACCGGCCTCGCCCTGAGCGATCTGGTCGTAGCCGGAACGACCGCCTTCGGGGCCGTCGTGGCCGAACCCGGTGATCGACAACACGACGAGTCGCGGGTTGATGGCCGCCAGCTGCTCCGGCGAGAACCCGAGACGGTCCAGGACCCCCGTGCGGAAGTTCTCGAGAAGTACGTCGGCTCGCACGATCATCTCCCGCAGTGCATCTCGACCGTCGTCCGTCTTCAGGTCCAGAGCGATGGAGCGCTTGTTGCGGTTCGCCGACAGAAAGTACGTCGATTCGCGCTCGGCGTCCGGTGGTGTTACGAAGGGCGGCCCCCACACCCGGGTGTCGTCCCCGCCCTTGGGCGTCTCGACCTTGATGACGTCGGCACCGAGATCACCAAGCATCATTGCCGCGTGCGGTCCGGCCAGGGCCCGCGTGAGGTCGACGACGACCGTTCCCGCGAGTGGTCCGGTTCTGCCTGTCGTATTGAGCGTCATGGTCATCACGATCCTTCGATTCGAAGCTGTTTCAGGGAGGCGAGCCGGCAGGTTCCAACTCACTATCTGGAGCAGTGGCCTAGCCAATTTTTATTGGACCAGTGACCAGTCCAATTGTCAATACATCACGCGTGCGTCAGCCCCGGGCACAGGACACGACGGCGGTATACGAACGCCGCACACCGCCGTCAGCCGAGCAGTACATGGATCGAGATCGTCAGAGCCAGCCGGGCACCACGAGCATTACCCAGGCGATCACCGGGCCGATGACGACGACCAGCGCGCTGTACTTGAGGATCTGCTTGTAGAACACGTCACGGTCCACGCCCTGTGCATTCGCCAGAACGAGCGCGCCGTTGGTCGAGAAAGGACTTACGTCAACGATCGTGGACGATATGGCCAGTGCGACAATCACGCCGACGACACCGACTTCGCCTGCCAAAAGGAACGGAACCGCGAGCGGAATGGTCACACCGAGAATCGCGGTGGACGAGGCGAACGCGGAGACGATGGCGCCGATGTAGCAAAGCAGTAGAGCGACCAGCAGCGGGACGCCGATGCTCGCAACTGCACTACCGACGTATTCGACGGTGCCGGCTTCTTGCAGAACGCCGACGAAGGTGAGGACGCCTCCGATGAGGAGCACGGTCGACCAGCTGATCTGGTTGATCGCGCCTTTCTGCGCTTTCGGCGAGGCCAACGCGAGGATGACAGCGACGGTCATGGAGATGAAGCCGACGTCGAGGTCGAGAATGAGCGACAGGATCGCGAGCGACGCGAGTCCGATCAGAGTGAGGATCTGATCGAAGGTGATCGCCTTGACCGCCGTGGCGAGCGGGGGTGCGTTCTCTGCGGTGACCGACTGCGACCGCGCCTTGGTCGTGGTGGCTCCGAAACCGCGCATCACCGTTGTGGGCGTCTTGCCGCCACCGACCGAACCGGTGTCGCCGTCGGGCCTGCTGCCGTCGTCGTCATGCACGCTACGCCCGATCAACGAGCGTCCGCCGAGGAACACGAACAGTAGGACACCGATGGCAGCGTTGAAGAGCAGGCTGCCGAGGAACAACGTCAGCGGACTGTTGGTGAGGCCGGCATCGGAGGCGATGTTGTTGACCGTGACGCCGTAGATGCTGATCGGCGAGAAGCCGCCTGCTTGGGCACCGTGAATGACCATCATGCCCATGAGCAGCGCATTGATCTTGTATCGAGCCGCGAATCCGAGGGCGATGGGGGCCACGATTGCCACCGCGGCGGGCCCGAGTGCCCCGATCGAGGTCAGCACGCCGGTGATGCCGAACATCACCCACGGGATGAGGGCGACGCGACCACCCACCAGTCGGACCGCCCCGCGTACCAGCAGGTCGACGGTGCCGTTGTTCTGGGCGATCGCGAACAGGTAGGTGATTCCGACGAGGGTCAAAAACAGGCTGCTCGGAAATCCGCCGATGATCTCGTCGGCGTCCATGCCCACCGCGATGGTGCCGACGAAGAATGCCGCCACGAAGCCCAGCGCGCCCATGTTCACGGGGAACACGGTCGCGGCCAGGAACATGACGACCAGCGCAAGAATAGGGATCAACTCGGTCGACATCGACGTCTCCGGTTCGTATCGGTGCACCCCGGCGGGTGCCGAGGATCGCAGTGGCTAATTGGACTGGCCACTGAGTCACCTTGGACTCAATCAGTGAAATGGATCACTTGTCAAGCTTCGGAGTGGTCCCCGTTGTAAAAAGCTGCCCGGTATGGTTGGAGGTTCAGAGGAACAGAGAGCGAGTGACACAGTGGCTGATCAAATTCGTCCCGTGACCAGACCACGGTTGTACGAAGTGATTGTCGAACAGCTGTGTGAACACATCGCCGACCGTGCCATGGAACCGGGCGACCGGCTTCCGCCCGAGCGCGAGCTCGCCGGGCATCTCGGAGTCAGTCGCGCGTCTCTCAGTCAGGCGCTGGTTGCACTCGAAGTCCAGGGGATTCTGTCCGTTCGGCACGGCGACGGGGCGGTACTGGTCCGAAGGCCCGTCGGGGATATGGCGATTCGTGCTTTGCGCGAACATGCGGATCGGCTTCCGGAAGTCATCGAGGCGCGCGAAGCGCTCGAGGTGAAGCTCGCCGAACTCGCCGCGACCCGTCGCAGCGATGAGGAGATGGCGGCCATCGACAACGCTTTGAGGGTCATGGAATCGGAGATCACCGAAGGGGAACGCGGCGTATCCGGCGACGAACTGTTCCACCACGCCATCACCGACGCTGCCCATTCACCGCTACTGGCCCGCCTCATGGGCGAAATCGCCGGACTCATTCGGGAGACCCGCATCGAGTCGCTCTCGCAGTCGGACCGACCCCGCGCCTCGCTGGAAGGGCACCGCCGGATCGCCGAGGCTGTGCGCAGACAGGATGCGATGGAGGCCGGCCGCGCTATGGCAGAACACATTCGACTGGTGTCGGACGTCGCACTCCTGCGCACCGGTGACAATTGACCGCGCGACCGGTGCCAGCGGGGACTACGGAGTCTTCACTGTCACCACGGGCTGACGCGCATGGCTGAGCACTTCAAGGGCTGCGCTGCCGAGTAGAAGTTTGCCCAGAGGGGATCGGCCCCGACTTCCAATCACGATCAGCGTCGCCGACACTTCGTCCGCCACATCGACGATGTCCGCGGATGCCGCGCGTCCATGCTGCACCTGTCTGTACTCGAACTTCACGCCGGCCTGCTCGGCGAACTCGGCAATGCGGGCGACATCGGAGTCGGTCGCGATCCGATCGTCGACGGCCGAATCCCCGCGCGAGGAATTGACGACGATCAAATCCTCACTGCGCACGGACGCCTCCCTGATGGCGAACTCGAGCGCCGCCTCGCCTGCGGCCGATGGTACGTACGCAGCCAGAATCGTTCAGTGAAAGTACGGTCTTTCGATGTCAATCGTGTTGCGGTCCAGCCTATTGCCGCAGCTTGTAGAGCCGCTCGGGCCGGCCCTTTCCGTAGTTGTGGCGGACTCGGGCTTCCCCCGAATCCACGAGAAACTCCAGGTAGCGACGTACGGTCGAACGTGCCATGCCCGACTCCGCTCCGCACTCGCTGGCGGACACTTCCCTGCCGGCCGCCATCGTGTTCCGAACCAGATCGAGGCTCTCGCTACTGAGCCCCTTGGGTAAGGACGGCATTACGGTATGCCCTGCGAGAGAGGAGAATGCAGCGTCGATAGACCGCTGATCGGCATTGCCGCCTTCCAGCCTTGCAGCTCTGTACCGGACAATCCGCACCTTGAGCTCGTCGAGGTCGAACGGCTTCACCAAGTACTGGCTCGCCCCGCCGCGCAATGCCGCGTTGACGTACTGCGCGTCGCGCTCGGCCGTCACCATGATCGCGTCGATCTCCTGGCCGCGGGCTCGAAGTCGCTGTAGGACTTCGAGCCCCGTCATGTCCGGCAGGTGGACATCGAGGAGGAGCAAGTCGGGCTCGACTGCCTCCGCGATCGCCAACGCCTTCGAACCGGTGCCTGCTGTACCGATCGGGCGAAAGCCGTCCACTTCGGCAATCAGCTCGGAATGGATGCTCGCGACCATGAAGTCGTCATCGACGATGAGTACCGTCAGTTCACGAGCATGTTCGGGTAGCATTCGATCACGATACGGCGGTCTCGGCCTGACCGGATCCGCGTACAAATCGCGATTCGATATCGAAGTACGTGTTCAGATCCATCAGGTCGTTCCACTCGTTCGCGGTCGCCATCAACGGTCGGACGGACGTGGCGTGGCCCTCGTCCATCAGAGCGCGCAAGGCGCGTCGAGCTGCGCCGACCATCGAATAACGGATGACACCCGGGTACAGGGCGACCGAGAAACCCATCGACCCGATCTCGGCCACGTTCATCGTCGACAACGGCCCCTTCTCCTCCACCAGCGTCAGCAGCGGGGCATGCACGATCGACAGCACCGTTTCGATGTCGGCCTGCTCGCGAATTCCGACGACCATCGCAGCATCGGCACCCGCGTCGATTGCCAGCTGCGCACGACGCGCCGCGGCTTCCGCACCCAAGGTGTTGGCTGCGTCCGTGCGGGCGACGATCACGAAATCAGGGTCCTGCCGTGCCCACAACGCGGCTTCGATCTTCCCCAGATACTCGCGCTCGGTCAGCACGGGAATGGGAATGTCGAGGACTCCGCATCGCTTGGGGGTGACCTGATCTTCCAGCTTGATTCCGGCAACACCCGCGTTCTCGAACTCCTGCACGGCTCGAGTCACGTTCAGCGCGCTGCCGTAGCCTGTATCGGCGTCGAAGATGACAGGAATATCGATCGCGTTGGCGATGTTGCGGGCAACCTGAGCACTCTCCGTCAGCGACACCAGGCCGATATCCGGTCGGCCCAAAAGGCTAGCGGCAATGCCATTTCCGGTCACACTGACTGCCTTGAAGCCGGCGTCCTGCGCGAGGCGAGCGGACAGCCCGTCGAAAACGGACGGAACCTGGGTGATCTCCGGATCGGCCAAGAGCTTCTTGAGGGTTTGACGCGCGTTCAATGGGTCTCCTTGTGTCGGGGACTCCACCGTCGTATGACGTAGGTTACACAGTCAATGTTGAGGTCGATAACACCGTTGTGCTCATTGTGGCAACGGCAGCGAGACGGTGAACACCGCTCCCCCGTCGTTGCGAACAGACACGCCACCGCCCCGCTGCTCGCACGTTCGGCGCACCAGCGCCAACCCGATCCCGCGAGTTCCGTCCCCGGTCTTCGACGTCACTCCACGCTCGAACAGGTTGCCCAGAAGCTCGTCGGCAACACCGAGGCCGTTGTCGGACACCACGATCACCAACTCGCCGTTCGACTCCCGAATCTCCAGCCTCACCGCGCCGCCGCGACCGTCACCACATGCATCGAGTGCATTGTCTATCAAGTTACCCAGGATCGTTCCGACTGCAGCCGAGATATCGAGGGGGAGAACCCCCACGCGAGTGCGCTCGGTCAGCTCGAAGCCCACCCCACGTTCGGACGCCACGCTCCCCTTGGCCACCACCAACGCGGCCAGAATCGGATCGTCGATACGGCTGGTCACCCCACTGACGAACTCCGTGTGTTCGGTTCGGAGCTGCAGGACGTAGTCGCGGGCGCGATCCACGTGTCCCAGGCGAAGGAGGCCGCCGATGGTGTGCAGACGGTTCGAGAATTCATGGGTCTGCGCTCGCAGGGAGTCGGCCGTGTGCTTGGTGACGTCGAGTTCTCGCCGCAGTCCGGACAGCTCGGTGAAGTCACGGAGGGTGACCACCGAGCCGATCTCTTTGCCGCGCATGGACACCGGCATCCGGTTCAAGACAATGTTGCGCGAATCCGTGTCGAGCACTCGGTCGTTGGATGCCGTCGGTTCGATGAGTGCGTCGACCACGCCGGACGACAGCCCGAGGTCGTCGATGCGCATTCCCACGACGTCCTCCGGGAGTTGCAGGAGCGTACGGGCCTCCGAGTTGGCGATGGTGACACGACGGGCAAGGTCGATGCCGAGTACGCCCTCCTTCAGCCCATACAGCAGCGCCTCCCGGTGCTCGACCAGACCCGCGATGTCGCGTGGCTCCAACCCGAATGTCTGGCGTTTGATGCGGCGCGAGAGCAACAGCGATCCGGCCAGTCCCAGCGAACTCGCGACGCCGAGATAGATGAGCAGATCTGGAACGGCAGATGTGAGCCGATCCTGCAGACTGGGATAGTTGCTGCCGACCGCAACGTAACCGATGGTCTCGCGGTTGGCCGGGTCGAGCACCGGCACATGGGCCTGCAGCGAGAAGCCCCCGTTCGGTTCGTCGACCGAACCGATCCACGCCCTGTTCTCGCGAACATCGCTCTCGCCGAACAACCATGGCCCGCGAAAATGGTCGGGGTCCTGGCTCGCGATCACCGATCCGTCCGCCTCCACGACGGCCACGAAATCCGTTCCGGACACCGATTGCACTCGCGCTGCTGCAGGCGGGATGGCATCAACCGGAATCGTGCCGCTCAAACCACCTCTTACCACAGGGTCGGTCGCAAACGTCTCTGCGAGAACGAGGATTCTGTTTCCGGTCGTTCGGCGAAAATCACTCGTCGATTGGGCCAACGTGATGACCACGACGGCGCCGAGCACCGCGGCGATGATAACCGCTTGGAAGACCGACAGCTGGCGTGCAAGGGACAACCGACCGAATCGCACTCGCCGATCGTAAGTGACTTCTGCTCGGGATCGACCCGGTTCTGGGCCGTCACAATGAGCACAAGATTCTTTGTCAGCGCAAGAGTGACTCCCGGCGTGGCCTGCGTCACCGTCTGTGTCAGGCTCATCACAGAAAGCAGGAACTATGACCACGCTCACCAAGCGGACAGTCCTTATCGCGGCGGCGCTGACCATCTCCCTGACCACAGCCGGCTGCGCAGGCGGCGGCAGTGCCTCGGGCAGCGACCAGTTGCGTTACATGGTCCCCAACGCAGCAGGCAGCGGTTGGGACAACACCGCGCGCACCGCCGCGAAGATCATGGAAGAAGACGAGATCGCCCAGCGAATCGACGTACTGAACGTCGAAGGTGCCAATGGAACGGTCGGACTCGCCCGCATCGTCGCCGATGAGGGCAACGCCTCGATGGTCATGCAGATGGGCTATGGCCTCGTGGCCGCCACCGTGTCCCAGGACGCCGCAGGAGAGTTCGAGAAGACCACCCCGATCGCCAAACTCCTCGACGAGTATCTCGCCGTGGTCGTACCGGCCGATTCACCGTTCGACACCTTCGACGACCTGGTCGCGGCTTGGAAGGACAATCCCCGACTCAACGCCGGCGGCGGTTCGGCCATCGGCGGCGCGGACCACATCGCGACACTGCTCGCTGCCGACGCCAACGGCATCGACCGCACCGACATCAACTATGTGAGCTTCGGCGGTGGACTGCTCCCCGCTGTTCTCGGTGGTCAGGTCGACTTCGCCATCACCAGCGCGGCGGACTCCGTCGAACAGATCGAGGCGGGAAAGCTGAAAGCCCTCGGTGTCACCGGCCCCGAGCGACTCGACAGCCTCCCCGACGTCGCCACCCTGACCGAACTCGGGACCGACGTCGTCGTCGCGAACTGGCGGGGCGTCGTTGCCCCGGGCGGCCTCGACGATGAGCAAACCCAGCAACTCGTCGACAAATTCGATCAGATGCACCAGACCCAAGCCTGGAAAGATGCCGTCGAGCGCAACGGGTGGATCGACGCTTACATGCCCGGAGCCGAATTCGCGTCCTACATCGCGGAGCAATCGGCCCAGATCGAGACCGCGCTTGAGGGAACCAACGGATGAGCACCGCAGTTCCCTCGAAGATCAGTCCGCTGAAAGGCAAGTCCGAACTCGTCGTCTCGGCTCTGCTCCTGACCCTCGGAGTGGTCGCACTGGTGGATGCCGCAGGGCTGGCCGACAACGCTGCCACCCGAGGGCCGTTGACGTCGTCGACCGTGCCGACCTTCGTCGGACTCATCCTCGTCTGCACCGGAATCGCACTGGCCGTCGACGTGCTTCGTGGCGGCAGCGGCGAGATGGAAGGCGGTGAAGATCTGGATCTCGACACCCCCACTGCGTGGGTCCCGTTCGTTGCTCTCGGCGCGCTCTTCCTCGGCAACGCCGTCCTCATCGAGCCGATCGGGTGGCCCCTGACCGGAACAGCGCTGTTCTGGGGCGCGGCAACGGCATTGGGAAGCCGCGCCCTCGTACGTAACCTCGTCGTCTCGGCCGTGATCGGTTTCGGAACCTACTTCCTGTTCGTCCACGTGCTGGGCGTCGTCCTGCCCGCCGGAATTCTGGAAGGCGTGATCTGACGTGGAATCTTGGAACCTCCTTCTGGACGGCTTTGCGACGGCGCTCACCCCGCAACACCTGCTCTTCGCCGTCGTGGGCGTCATACTCGGAACCGCAGTCGGCGTTCTTCCCGGCATCGGCCCGGCAATGACTGTCGCTCTGCTGCTTCCATTGACGTACTCCTTCGACGCGTCCGCCTCGATCATCATGTTCGCCGGGATCTACTACGGGGCGATGTACGGCGGGTCCACGACGTCGATTCTGCTCAACACGCCAGGTGAAGCCTCGTCGGTCATGACCGCCATCGAAGGCAACAAAATGGCGAAGGCCGGCAGAGCGGCGCAGGCCCTCGCCACGGCAGCCATCGGGTCCTTCGTCGCGGGCACCATCGCCACCGGACTGCTGGTCATGGTGGCTCCCTTGATGGTCGAGGTCGCACTCGCGATCACCCCCGCCGACTACTTCGCGCTGATGATCGTTGCTTTCGGTGCAGTGACGCTCGTGCTCGGGTCGTCCCGGATCCGTGGACTCGGCTCCCTCGGCATCGGACTGTTCATCGGCCTCATCGGCATCGACATGACGACGGGTCAGGACCGACTGACCTTCGGCATCCCGCAGCTTCTCGACGGGGTCGACGTCATCATCGTCGCAGTCGGCATCTTCGCCCTCGGCGAGACGCTCTGGACGGCGATGCATCTGCGCAGGCAGTCGGCAAGTGTCATCCCGGTGGGCCGCCCGTGGATGAGCAAATCCGACTGGTCGCGTTCGTGGCGTCCGTGGCTTCGCGGCGCGGCGATCGGGTTCCCGTTCGGGGCGATGCCCGCCGGAGGCGCCGAACTGCCGACATACCTCTCCTACGTCACCGAGAAGAAGTTGGCCAAGAACTCCGCGGAGTTCGGCCACGGTGCCATCGAAGGTGTTGCAGGGCCGGAAGCTGCCAACAATTCCTCCGCTGCAGGCGTTCTCGTGCCTCTCCTGACCCTCGGTCTTCCCACGTCGGCAACCGCGGCGGTGCTTCTTGCTGCGTTCCAGCAGTACGGAATTCAGCCTGGCCCCTTGCTCTTCCAGAACGAACCGACCCTGGTTTGGGGCCTAATTGCCAGCTTGTTCATCGGCAACTTCTTGCTGCTGCTTCTCAATCTGCCGCTGGCTCCGATGTGGGCGCGGCTTCTTCGAATCCCGCGTCCCTACCTGTACGCAGGAATTCTGGTGTTCGCGTCGGTAGGAGCGTACGCAGCAGACGGAACACCGATCGGTCTGTACATGTTGCTCGCGATGGGACTTCTCGGGGTGCTGATGCGCCGCTACGGTTTGCCAATCGTTCCCGTCATCATCGGTGTGATCCTCGGCCCGCTCGCCGAAATGCAACTGCGCCGCGCTCTGCAGTTGAGCGACGGCGACACCTCGGTCCTGGTGTCCACGCCGTTCTCCATCGTGATGTACTGCGTGCTTGCAGCAGCGATTGTAATCCCAATAGTGTTCAAAACACGGAACATGCGACGACAGCGCCAGGCCGCCACCGAACTCGACAGCGAAACGGAACTCACCCGATGATCGACTACGTCATTCCCCCACCACCGCAACCCTCACGGCCGGTGGATGCTCGGCCCGCACGGTTTCCGGTGCGCAGGGTCTTCTGCATCGGCCGCAACTACGCAGCCCATGCACAGGCGATGGGCCACGATCCGGAGCGCGAAGCACCGTTCTTCTACACCAAACCCGCCGACGCAATCGTCGACGCGGACGGCGTGATTCCGTATCCCCCGCTGACCAACGATTTGCACCACGAGATCGAGTTGGTTTTCGCCCTGGGCATACGAGCGCGGCCGTCGTCACAGCCGTCGGCGTATCGGCAGTTCTGGTCGGTAGCGCCGGTCTGCTGTTCGTCACTGCGCTGTGGCCGCTTCTACCGTTGTGCCGCTCGTCGGCGCCGGGCACATGTGCACGATGATCGGACAGCAGACATTCATCGCGCATAGGAGCGACGGGTCCGGCCAGGACGGCGCCTTCGGAAACATGAGTGCGGCACCGTCGCCGGGTCAGCTCATAGAGCCGCAGATCGCCACCTCGGTCGTCGCGTCCGTCGCGACGGAGGTCGCGAGTGGGAGTTCGTCTGTAGGGTTCGTTGTTCCTATCGTCGCGGCCGCAGCCGCGCTCCCCCTGTACGCCGTCTTCAGATCCGTTGACCGCGCGAGACCCACCGTTCGTGAGAAGGAGACAGACGGCGCCGACGGTGTACTCACCGTTCTGGCAACGCCTGGCATGTGGCGCGCGTTGACGGTATCGGGCGCAGTCATGGCCGCGCGTGAACTTCTGTACCAACGTGGGCAGGCCGAACCGGCTCGATAGTGACACCACCACGCGTAATGCCAACAGCCAGACCACCTCTGCGACGCCGACGCCGTTCTCGACCGCCCAGATCGGGACAAAGACGGGAAGAAGATCGCTCGTGGACTGTTGATCGCCGCGGCCCTGGCGGTCAGAGTGGTCGCACTGTCCGCACTACCGTTCGTCGGCGCGTTCGGCTGCAGATCAGTGATGATCGGCCTCGGCATCACCCTCGGTTTGCCGCAGCCAATGACCATGGCCTGGGTCGTAGCATCGGCGGGCGCGGGCAGCCGCGGGAGTGCCCTCGGCCTGCATATGACGGCGAATCGCCCTGCTCAGGTGACTCTTCCACTGACAATTAGTACCGTTGCCTCACCGTTCGGAGTGTCGGCGATCTTCCTGTCGAACGCCGCAGTCCTCGGATTCTCGGCGGGGCTCTCTTCTCAACAACGCTCAATCTCAGAGGACGCCCGTCACTACCTAACTGCCGACAACGTACACAGGAAACACCACAGGTTGCCTGTCAGACCGATTCATCTGTGAGCTGAACGGTCCGGCGGCTACGTGCAGCACCCTGCATCGTCGTACGGTTTGATCATGAGCTCGCAACACAGACGATAACGAATGATGGCATGCGAGCGAACCCACAGCCGCGATTGCAGTCCTGAACCGCCTCGAGACAGCCGCGCAGGACCTCACGATTCTTTCGAAATCGGCGACTTCGCCGTAAACACCTTCATTCCATCGTCATACTCTAGGATTCGATAATTACTGCTTTCGAGATAGAAACTTTGTGACGCTCGGACGCCAGCGATTCCGCACGGTCGGGCAGGCGGTCGGACCCTCCTCGTTTAACAACGCGTTCAGAAGGAAGACATTTCAAATGGTCCGAACGATTTTTGTCGGTGTCTGTGCCACTATCCTGGTTGCGAGTGCAGGTATCGTGCTCCCGGCAACAGGACAAGCTGATCCGCAGGAAACGTGCGTCAGCCCATCATGGGTCAGGTCTTGGATGGCGGCACCTACAGATGCGGTGAGTGCAGTCGACCAGTCTCTTACGCCGATGTTGGCGGCCTCGAACCAGACCTTTCGGGTTGTCATCACGCCGCATCGAGGTGGCGAGTCGGTTCGAATTCATTTGACGAACAGATTCCGGCCCGTCCCCATCGAGTTTGCGCGTGTCTCTGTGGCGAAACAATCGGGTGGTCCCGCGGTATCACCTGAATCTGCTCGAGATGTAACGTTCGATGGGCGCAATTCAGTGACCGCAGCCCCCGGCGCCGACGTCGTCAGCGACCCAATCGGTATCACCTTCGAAGCTTGGGAGCCGCTGTCCGTCAGCGTGTACATACCCGGCCAAGTTGTTCTGCCCACGGAGCACTTCAATGGCAACGCCACAAGCTTCTACAGTCCTCCCGGTTCCGGCGATCGCACCGCTGACATGGCAGGGACGGCGCTGAATCTTTCCACGACAAGTGTTCCACTGGCATCGGCAGTCGATGTAGAATCGACCGGCCCAGCATCAACAGTGGTGACTTTTGGTGACTCGATCACAGATGGGTACAGCGCGGGCGACTTCTTCGGAATCCCCAATCCACTCGGATTTCCCTCATCGCGTGCCGCCGTCGACTCGGACATGCGCTACCCAGATTTCCTGCAACGCAGAATCGATGACATTAACCTGCCGGTATCGGTGGCGAACGCTGGAGTTTCGGGCAACCGGGTTGTGGCGAACGGCCTTATCCCGCAGTTCACGGACAGCATGGTTGCACGGTTGGATCGAGATGTCTTGTCAGCGCCGTCGCTGAGCGATGTAATTGTTCTCGGCGGCACCAACGATATCGGTATGCCGATAGGGGCAACCTTCGAGCAGGTCGTCCAGGGTTACATGAACTTGATAGACCGGATCCGAGGAGCCGGTGCCGCTGTGCATCTCGGAACAATACCGCCGTCAAGCAATGCTTTACTGGATGGGATCCTTACGCTTCCGTATGCAGAACCCGTGCGCATGCGCCTGAACGAATGGATTCGTACTCGCTCAGGCGCAGACAGCGTCGTTGACTTCGACGCCGCACTTCGAGACCCAAACAAGCCAAGCGTCATGTTCGGACTGTACGCCGGAGGCGACAATTTACATCCATCAGCTCGAGGGTACGAAGCAATGGCCGATGCCGTTGATCTGTCCAAACTCCGCGGCGCAGCCTGTACACAATGACCCCGACTCAACCAGCGCCGTTTGAACCAATTCGAGGCGTTTAGACGATGCGGTCGAGGTGTCCAGGCGACCGCTACCCCGAAGTCGACGCTTAGGGCATAACGCCCGTCCTGTACACAGGAGGCCAGCGCGGTCCGGTCGTCGGAACCCACGACCGGACCGCGCTGGCAGGAAGACAACGTCGACCTCACAACCTGAAGCACCGACTCCCCGGCCGCAAACGCGAAGCGGTACATCGTCGCGGTCGACACCAGTAGAATCTGCGTCGAATTCGCGTTGGCGGCTCTGACAGATAGCTACCTCAACGTAGATACCGAAGTTGATCACCGACACCGCGACCGCTTCAAAATCTCCTACATCCCGCCGAGGACGCCGTGGAACGGCCAACACATCGAGTCGTTCAACCACCGATCGACTTTGATCAAACACACCGGGGCCGTAGAACGCGATGGTCCGACTCTCGGGGACTTGCCAAGCCCGCAATCCTGGTAGCCGTAAAGCCAGCCCTACAGGTGTCCCGGCAATACACTCCTCGGCAGTGACTCCTTTGCGGGCGAAATGTCTGGTTTTCTCAACATGGGTTCCGGAAAATTCGAGCCTGCCCTCACCCTGACGCTTTGTCGAGGGTACAACCACCAGAGCAAGTCGCATGAAAGAAGTTGATCACCATGAAAAGCCTCAAACTGCCTGTTCTCGCTGCGGTTATCACCACGGTTTCACTTCTGACTGCATGCAGCCAGACAAGTGGGGATTCGCAAAACGGTTCCGAGAGCACGGCCTCCGTGCGGTCGATAGATACAGCTGCACCTGCACTCGCCGATTACACTGCAAACACCGTTGAAAACAACCTCTGGCAACGCACTGAGCTCGCACCGCGGGACCGCAGTCTCGTGACGGTAGCTGCGATGGTCACCAAGAATCAGACTGGCGAGTTGCCCGCCGAGATCGGCCGGGCGCTGGACAATGGCCTTGAACCTTCGGCAATTTCAGAGACTTTCACCCATCTTGCGTTCTACAGCTCCTGGCCGAACGGTATGGCCGCAGCTCGTGTAGCCGGACCCGTGTTCGAGCAACACGGCATCGACTCCGCGGATCTGCCTGGCAGCGATGTGACTTTGCTCGAGCAGGATCAGGCGGCAGAAGCGCAGCGCGCGGCGGGGGTCCAGAGCGATTACGGTCAAATAGCCCCCGGCGTAGTCGGTTTCACGACGGACACTCTGTTCGGGGAACTTTGGCTCCGACCGGATCTCACTCCACGTGACCGCAGCCTGGTGACCGTCACGGCGCTCGTGACGGCCGGACAGATAGCTCAGATTCCATTTCACTTAGGCCGCGCCTTGGACAACGGTCTCACACCAGCTCAAGCATCCGAGACACTTACCCACCTTGCTTTCTACGCCGGCTGGCCGAATGTTTTCTCGGCGATGCCAACCTTTCGAGATGTGCTGACGGCGCGTTGAATATCGGTGATAGTCCCTGTTCTTCGACAATGCCAAACTCATCGAGTCCATTGCTGTGGGCGAATTGGGGCCACCTCTCTCGAGTAGTCGGTCAAAGAAAGAGATGTTCCAGGCGCCAGACGTCCGAACGTTTGAGACTGGTTTGCAAACCGGCTCAACCTCGATAGTTGTCAGATTCAGCGTGCATGCCGGGCTTTGTGTTCGCTGCACCACCGGACACAGAATCTGCGACGGACCGCGAGGCTGCGGTGGCGAGAGCAACATCCCTGGTTTCAGGCGTGTATCGCAAGACGATCATGCCTAAAACTCCTGCGGCAACTACCATTACTGCAGGAGCAGACGGACCGACAGCGTCTATCAGACTGCCGGCGATGATCGGTGTAAAGCCTCCGAATACGACTGTGCCCATTCCGTAGGACAACCCATGCCCCGAGTACCTGCTAGACGTCCGAAAGAGTTCCAGCATCGTCACGATCGACCCAGAGACAAATAGGGACGTAGCAGAGGCGAGTAGCAAGCTGCCGCCGAACGCGCCCCAGAACGTAGCGGTATTGACCAGGAACATCGCAGGGAACGCGACAGCTGTCATGTAAGTCGCGCCTGCCCACATCAACGGCTTTCGGCCGACACGATCTGCCACGCGCCCCAGGACGGGAACTAGAATCGCAATGGATGCCCCGGCGAGCGTGTTGGCCAGCAAGGCGGTGTTCGGATTCATGCCGAGGTTCGAGACCATGTGGGTGTAGAGGTACGTGATCCCGAGGTAATAGGCGATCAGCGTAGGCGCGAGGAGCAGGAACACCCGCAACAGTGCAGGCCATTCCTCGACCACTGCAGTCTTGAGCGGGTTCTTACGCGCAGCTACCCGATCCTTCTTCGCCTCGACGAACTCCTGAGGATCGCTGAGCTTCAAGCGGATCCAGAGACCGCCACACGCAAGAAGTGCACCGAGGAAGAACGGTAGGCGCCAACCCCAGTCGGTGTACGCGTCGTCGCCAATCGCTCCACGCAGCCCGATGATCCCGAAGCCGAGCACCAGGCTCGGCAAAATGGTCACTGCGTAGATGATGGCGATCCACGATGCGCGCTTGTCCGACGGAGCCGATTCCACTACGAAACTCAGCGCCCCGGAATGCTCACCACCAGTGGAGAATCCCTGGATCAAACGGAAGAGCAGCAGAAGGATGGGGGCAGCAATTCCGATACTGGCATAGGTCGGCAACAATCCGATCGCCCCCGTGGCCACACCCATCAGCAAGATCACCGATGCCATGATGCGGATACGACCGTACTTGTCGCCGAGATACCCGAACACGACTCCGCCCAATGGCCGGGCAATGAAGCCGACCGCGAAGATTGCGAGCGTACCCAGAACGGCCGCAGAGGGATTGGACTTCGGAAAGAACAACAGCGCGAGAGTCGGTGCTGTCACCGCATAAGTCACAAAATCGAACCATTCCACGAACGTTCCGACCGCTCCGCCGAACAATCGCCGACGGGCAGAGGGTTCGTCGAACGGCTCCACGGCTCGATCAGAGCGCGGTAGGGGCTTTGATGTCATCTGATTCCTCGGTTCTGGGATTCTTCGGCAGCGGCAGCGGCAGCGGCCGCGGCGGGAAAATGCGACCGAGAACGGCCGCCATTGCTGTCAACACTAGCGTTGCCGACATTAACGGGCAACAAACCCGTTGATCACACTCGAGTTGCAGCCGCCTCGCGAAGAGCCCTCTTGTTCATCTTCGTGGCCGACCTCGGCCACTCTTCGGCGTTCAAAAAGTACACCTGCCGTGGGACTTTGAAGCTCGCAATCTGTCCCCTACAGAACGCAATGAGGTCATCGGCACCTGCAGTGGCACCTTCACGCAATTCGACGAACGCGACGGGCACCTCGTCGAGTCGACGGTCGCGTTTGGCAACGACCTGCGCAAGTACGACATCGGGGTGTGTACACAGATACGACTCGACCTCGATGGCAGGGACGTTCTCGCCACCGACCTTGATCATGTCCTTGAGCCTGCCCTCGTAGCGAAGATGCCCACTACTCAACATGCGGAACAGATCTCCGGTGCGCAGCCAACCCTCGTCGTCGATTGCGGCTGCGGTCTGCTCCGGGTCTCGGTAGTAGCGGGTCATCATCGCGTAACCCTTCACGTAAAGCTCACCCAGCTCATCGACCGGCACAACAAACAGCGTCACTGGGTCTACGATCTTGACCTCGACCCCATGTGTGGGCATCCCAGAGGTGGTCGCCCTCAGCTCGATGTCGTCCGCCGGTGTGGACAACGAAAAGTGGCCCGCCATCTCCGACATTCCAGATCCGTTGACTAGCAATGCTTTCGGGAACCGCGATTGGACGAAGCGCATCTCGTCGGCACTGCCGACCGTAATCAACGAGGTGGCGTCCGCCAGGTCGTCTTCCCGGAAGCCCTCCGCGTCCATCAAGGTATCGAAAGCCGACTGGAACATTGGCCACAGCGAGGTCGGACGCCACGTGCGCACCATCGTCAGTGCGCGTGATCCATCGAGATACACATCGGTCAGATACGTCGATCCCATCGCTACACAGGCGATCAGGCCCTGCAATGCTGCGATATGAAACAGCGGTGCCGGTGACCAGAAGACCCTGTTCTCACGCGGCTCCGGGAACGGGACAGCCTGCGCCGTGCGTCCGATGGGCCCTCGAGTCACAGCCTCGTGCGATAACACGCAACCCTTGGGTGAAGCAGTGGTTCCAGAGGTGTAGATGATCACGGCATCGTCCCGCAGTCGCACCCGCTGTCTTCGCACCTCGATGTCGCCCTTCGTCACCGATTGCGCCAGATCGTCCACCGCCGATGCGCCGACAATTCCGGGGCCCCCGTCACCCTTCAACATGACGATGTTTCGAAGGTGTGGCGCTTCGGGTAGCGCCAAGCTCAGCGAGTCGGTCGACGCCACTCCTGGAAACGCCGCAGTCAGTTCGGCGCGGAAGTCCGTGCGGGGTGCGAGTGCGTCCGTCGTGAGCACGACCGAAATCTCGGAATGGGCGATGATGTAACTCAGTTCGCGACTGCGAAGACGCGGGTTGAGCGGCACGAGCACTGCGCCTGCGAGCGCCGTGCCGAACGCGGCCTCGACGAACTCGCGTGAGTTGGGCGCAAGCACGCCGACCTTGTCGCCGGCCTTCAGGCCGAGCGCGACGAGCAGGCGGCCGATACGGACTGCGCCCGCCGTCATCTCCCGGTACGACAGAGTCTCGTCCGGCAATACGAATGCGGGATGGTCGGGAAAACGTTCGCCGGAACGGATGAGCATATCGCCGAGCGGCATGCATTCGCTGAACACGGACTGGTTGTACATGGACCTGATCCTCGCATTCTTAGATCGTCCCAAGTCGGTTCTTTTGGAGACGGGGCTTCACGAGCCGAGTCCGAATACTAGGCCGGTCACACGCAGTCGTCAACGCTCGCGTTAACGATCGGCCGGATCAACGACAAGGGCCTCAACGCAAGTGTTGACGAGTCGTTAACGATCATGTTGACTGGGGCAGAATCTCGATACGGAGGAACGATGACCAATACGACGACCACGGTGCATCACAACGCCGGATCGCACGGCGCACCTGCGCTGACAGAAGACGAGGTTCGCGAGGCAGTCGAAGGGGCCTCGGTACCGGTGCTGCTGATGGTCCTCTATCAGGTGACCGGAGACGAGTCCTGGATCGGACCGCGGTTCGCTCCCAGCCATTTCCGCGGAGTTTCACCCCGCCCGACCGGCGATATCGCCGAGGCCGATCAACGCGTCGTCCGCGACGCAGCCGTCGACGCGATCGTGTCGTTGCTAGCTCACCAGCGCCCTGTGCTGGATCTTGACAACGTTCGCGACATGGAGAAGGCCGCGAGCTTTTTCCTCGGTGAACCGATCGACCGGCGGTACGCAGCGATTCTGACCGAGGAGCTGCGTCGACGCTCCGCCGAGAGCGGCGAGCAGGACGATGTACCGGATATCACCCCTCCGGCGGGTACGCGCGCCATTGTCATCGGAATGGGAATTTCCGGGCTGGCCGCTATTCACCTCCTGCAGCAACTCGGTATCGAGTTCACCGTCTTCGAGCGGGGTGCCGATGCCGGCGGCGTGTGGCACCAGAACCGATACCCCGGCGCGGGTGTCGACACACCGAGCCACCTCTACTCGTTCTCGTTCGACTACCGAGACTGGGACCGACATTTCGAGCTTCGTGACGAGCTCTACGAATACTTCAACGGAGTACTCGACTCGTTGGATGCGCGCACCTCGGTGTCGTTCGAGACCGAGGTCGTGAGCGCCGTGTACGACGACCACACCGCACTGTGGACCGTCACCACCCGCAACCGGAACGGTGATCTGGACACCCATGTCGCAAACATGGTCATCAGTGGGGTCGGCTCGCTGAACCAGCCGAAACTACCGTCGATCGCGGGGCGCGAGGAGTTCGAGGGCCTTCAATTCCACTCGAACAGGTGGCCGGCCGGCCTCGATCTCACCGGCAAACGTGTCGCGATCGTCGGGGCAGGCGCGAGCAGCCAACAGATCTCACCATCGATCGCTCCGATCGTCGAACACCTGGACATCGTGCAGCGGTCACCGCAGTGGGTTGCGCCCTTCGACCAGTTCCGCGAGGAAGTACCAACCGCCGAACGCACACTTCTGCAGCATCTTCCGCTGTACAGAGCGTGGAACTGGATAGGGCTCTTCTATCAGCACGGCGACAAGATCATCGACGCGCTTCGGGTGGATCCATCGTGGCCGCACCCCGAACGGTCGGTAAACCGAAGAAACGACCGACAGCGCGAATTCCTGACGAAGTACATCGAGTCCGCCTTGGAAGGACGACCCGATCTGATCGAAAAAGCCGTCCCTGATTACCCGCCCTTCGGCAAGCGAATGCTCCTCGACAACGGGTGGTATCGAACTCTCAAGCGCGAGAACGTCGACCTGTTCACGAGCGGCGTCACCGATGTGACGCGGACCGGACTCGCATTGTCTACCGGTGAACAACTCGACGTCGATGTCATCATCTGGGCCACAGGATTCGAGGCTGCACGCTTCTTGAGTTCGCTCGAGGTACGCGGCGAGGACGGCCTCGATCTCAGCGAAGCCTGGGACGACGACGACCCTCGCGCCTACCTCGGCGTCTCCATTCCACAGTTCCCCAACTTCTTCATGCTCGGTGGACCGCACTCGCTACCGGGTAGCGGAAGCTTCATGTACTTCATGGAGCTTCAAGCTCGTTACCTCCGTGACCTTCTCGCCGAAATGTTCCGCAAGAACATCACTGCTATCAGCGCGACCGAAGAATCGACGAATCGATACAACGAACTCGTCGATACGCTGCACTCCAAGACGGTGTGGACCCATCCAGGATTCGCGACTTACTACCGCAATTCCAAGGGCCGAGTCATCTTCGTCATGCCCTTCCTCAATGTCGAATACTGGGAGATGGTCAGACACCCCGACCTCGACGATTTCGACATCCTCGAAGACGGTGCGGTTCAGCACGCACGGTAGTGCAGTCACCGTCGCATCGGATATTCCCGACCCCACCAGCACCATAGAAAGGCGGCAATCATGCCCGACACACTTCATCTGAAGACACCCGCGGTAGTCGACACCGCGACCACCGGTGACCCCTTGGTCGCGGACACCGTGTCCACGGTCATCGCCGACATCCGCGACCGCGGTGACGCTGCGGTCCGCGCATATTCGGAGAAATTCGACAAGTGGAGCCCGGAAAGCTTCAGACTCAGCGCAGAGAGGATCGACGAGATCATCTCGACGGTTCCTGCCGAGGTCATCGCGGACATCGAGACCGTACAGCGCAACGTCAGAGTTTTCGCCCAGCATCAACGCGACTCCCTGCACGACTTCGAGGTCGAGACGTCGCCGGGTGTCCATCTGGGACAACGCAATCTGCCGGTGTCCGCAGCCGGAGCCTATGCACCAGGCGGCAGATACCCGTTGGTTGCATCCGCGCACATGACCACCGTGACGGCGAAGGTGGCAGGCGTTCCACACGTCACGGCCTGCACCCCACCGATCCGAGGCGAAGTCCCTGCAGCAACCGTTGCCGCGTTCCATCTCGCAGGTGCAGATGACATCTATCTACTCGGTGGTGTGCAAGCTGTCGCGGCCATGGCACTCGGCACCGAAAGCATCCGGAAAGTCGACATGCTCGCCGGTCCCGGCAACGCCTTCGTCGCCGAGGCCAAGCGGCAACTGTTCGGCCAGGTGGGAATCGACTTGTTCGCCGGGCCGACCGAGGTGTTGATCGTCGCCGACTCCAATGCGGACCCGTTCATCGTCGCAGTGGACCTTCTCAGCCAGGCCGAGCACGGTCCGGATTCGCCTGCCGTTCTGATCACGGAATCCGAGGCCCTCGCTCGCAGCGTCATCGAGCATATCGACGCGATCCTGCCGGACATGCCCACGCGCGACTTCGCAGGTGTCGCATGGCGAGACCACGGACAGGTAATCGTCACCGGCGACATCGACGCCGCTTACGCCCTCGCGGACACGTTCGCCTCCGAGCATGTGCAGATCTTGACCGACACGCCGCGTCGCGCATTGGAATCGATGAGTAACTACGGTGCACTCTTCCTCGGCGAGAAGACATGTGTCTCGTACGGGGACAAAGTGATCGGGACAAATCACACCTTGCCCACACGCGGTGCGGCGCGTTACACGGGAGGGCTGTGGGTAGGAAAGTACCTGAAGACCGTCACCTATCAGGAGATCACCTCGGAGTCCGCGAGCGCCGAACTCGGAACCCTCTGCGGCAGAGCTGCACGGGTGGAGTACTTCGAGGGCCACGCCCGTTCAGGTGATGTGCGTGCAGCGAAGTACGGCGGCGCACCGTTGCCATGGGCTCCGGCCACGCTCTCGGTCCGACCGCGGTAGGCACTGTGCTCACGTTCTCACTTTCAGGAAAGACCGCTCTGGTCACCGGAGCGAACAGGGGTCTGGGAAAGGCAATCGCAGGAGCGCTCGCCGACCTCGGCGCGACGGTCTACGGGACATCGAGAACCGAGGCCGGTGCTCGGCAGATCGAATTTGACCTCGGCACCAAAGGTTTCGTTCTCGATCTGGAGGACGTGGACTCGATCGCGCCCTTCGTCGAGCGTTTCGTTGCACGCCTGCGCGGCGCCTCCCTCGACATTCTGGTCAACAACGCGGGAGTCAATCACCCCGCACGGGCACTCGACGTGACGATCGAGCAGTGGAATTCCGTCGTCGACACCAATCTGCGAGGCACGTTCTTCCTCACTCGAGCCGTTGCGCAGAAATGGGTATCAGCCGGTACCCCGGGTGCCATCGTCAACATCGGGTCTCAAGCAGGCACCGTAGGCATCGAAGAACGCGCAGCATACTGCGCGACCAAGGGAGGACTCGATCAACTCACCAAAGTTCTCGCAATCGAGTGGGCCGCACACGGCATCCGTGTCAACACCGTCGCCCCAACTTTCGTCCGAACCGAATTCACCGCCGACACCCTGTCGCGACCCGGGTGGGGCGATAAACTACTCGCTCGAATCCCGTTGGGCCGCTTCGGGGAACCTGAGGATATCGTCGGTGCCGTCGCCTTTCTGGCCGGGGACGCAGCCAGTCTGATCACCGGCCATACACTTTTGGTCGACGGAGGCTACACCGCATGGTAGAAGGTAAGGAACGCATGAACATGACCGGGGCATCGTTGAACAGCGAATCCGTCGTCGTCATCACCGGTGCCGCGACCGGAATCGGGCGAGCGATGACGTTGTCGTTCGTCGCTCGTGGAGCTCGAGTTGTCGTTGCAGACATCGACGAAGCGGCTGCGACCGGACTCGTCACCGAAGTGTCCGAGCTCGGCGGCACCGCCTTCGCTGCGCGAGTCGACGTCAGCAATGCAGAGTCGGTCGAACTTCTCGCCGATTCAGTCTTCTCACGGCACGGCCGAGTCGATGTTCTGTGCAACAACGCCGGCGTGTCGATGCGGCCCCACCGCGCATCCTGGAACGCGTCGATCAGAGACTTTGCGTGGGCCATGGAGGTGAACTATTTCGGCGTTGTGCACGGGATAGTCAGCTTCGTACCCCGAATGCGCGAGCAGCCCGGCCACAAACACTTGGTCAACACATCATCGGTGACTGCGCTCGACATCGCTCCTGGACACGCACCCTACGCGGCCTCCAAAGCCGCAGTCACCGCGCTGTCCGACGCGTTGCGTTACGAACTCGAGGACCACGGCGACGACTTTGGCGTCACCGTGTTGTACCCAGGCCTCATCCCAACCTCGATCGCGACCAGTGAGCGCCTGCGTCCCGACTCCGACAGATCAGCGGTTCGCAATATTGTTGCCTATGAGCCCGAACGAGCTTCGACCCTTACGTACAATCTCCCGATACGGGCGGCGACCCTGGGCGAGCTCGCCGTCGAAGCCGTACTGAAGAGGCAGAACGCGGTACTCACTCACGGCTACCCCGACGCCGAGATCGAGGCGCGCTTGCAGGACCTCCGAGATGGCGCGTCGGACCTTACGCCTCGGAAGCTCACCCCCCACCTCAGCAAGGAAGAACCCGGATGATCTCCACCCGATTCACGCAAGAGTTCGACATCGAACACCCGATAGTGTGCGGCGGCATGACCGGAGTGGGGCGGGCTGTTTTGATCGCCGGCGTCGCCAATGCCGGTGCGTTGGGTTTTCTTTCGGCTCTGACGCAACCGACGCCCACAGCCCTGGACGAGGAAATTCGACGTACGAAGGCCCTGACGGATCGGCCGTTCGGCGTAAATCTGACGATTCTCCCCACGATCGCGCCCGTTCCTTACGATGAGTATCGCCAGGTCATCATCGACAACGACGTAAAGATCGTCGAGACAGCCGGCTCGAGCCCGAAAGACCATCTACCGTCACTGAAGTCCGCCGGCATCAAAGTAATTCACAAGACCGTGGCCGTCCGGCACTCGGTCTCCGCGCAGAAGCTCGGCGTCGACGCGTTGTCCGTGGACGGGTTCGAGTGTGCAGGTCACCCCGGCGAGGACGACATATCCAGTCTCGTCCTGATTCCGGCCGTCGCGGCGCGAACAGATCTACCCATCATCGCTTCGGGTGGATTCGCTACCGGAGCAGGCCTCGTCGCAGCTCTCGCGCTCGGTGCGGATGCAATCAATATGGGAACCCGCTTCGTCGCGACGGCGGAAGCTCCTGTACACGCCAACGTCAAAGATCGCATCGTGGCCAATACCGAACGCGATACCAATCTGATATTTCGTAAGTTCCGCAATACCGCGCGAGTTGCCAAGAACGCAGTGTCTGATGAGATCCTCGACGTCGAAAAGCGAGAAGGAACCACATTCGAGGACATCGCAGCGCTGGCGTCGGGTGCTCGGGGGCGGCAGAACGTGCTCGAGGAAGGCCGGATGGATGATGGACTGTGGTGGGTCGGGCAGAGTCAGGCGTTGGTCACCGACGTTCCATCGTGTGCGGATGTCGTGAAGAAGATCATCGACGACGCCGAGAGATTGATCGCCGGCCGCTTGGTGGGGCTCGTCTCATCCAAGCGGTGAGGCCGATGCACCGCCCTATTCGACGCCGATGAAGCTCGGAGATTCGGCACCGAGCCTCAGCGCATGATCAATAGCTGCACGTCCTGCGCCCATTCTGACGGCATTTCGTAGATGCATCCGCATACCCGGTAGGTATCTGTGCGCTGTCGCTGCATCCGACGCCATGCTGATGAGTTCTTTCGTAATGTTCGGAACCAGCTGTGCCCGGAACGGTAGTCCGCAATAGGTAATGAATCCTTCGAATGCTTCCGGTGACATTCGGAGCAGGGACTCCAAGAACCCTGGAATCTCCTCCTGCATGGTCGTCCAGTACTTCGTGCCACCGATATGTCTGTCCCACAAATCTTGTCGCTGCTCGTCCAGGGGCGGCCACCCACCTTCCGGGCACGCCGCCGATGCCAGGGCACGCGAACTTTCGAAGAATGCGTGGACTCCGACACTGGATTGCAGCGTGACGATCTCGTGCAACTGGTCGAATGTCGCTCCGGCCGCAACGGCACGTTCCGCCCACCGCCGGCTTCCGGCGGTGTCGAGGGACGAGGAGGTGGTGCGGAGTGCGAATTGGATCAGCGCGACCTGGAGTTCGGTGAGATCGTCACCGACGGACACGTTTTCCAACAGGCGTGCGGCTTGCGTGTCGATCTGTTGCTGACTGACTGTCACGACTCTCCTCGTGGATCAAAGAATGCTGGTACAGCCAAGCTTATCGACCGCGTCGCCAAGTTGGCAACACTAGTGTTGACGGGAATGATTCAGGCTGCCTACTGTGACGAGTACGGAAGCTTCGCCTCGACTGGACGCGTATCGAATCAAGGAGCCACATGCCCGAACACCCAGCTATGCCCGACTACGTCAACATCCGGGTCGAGCACGACACACCCGTGTCCTGGATCGTGCTGAATCGACCGGACAAGGCCAATGCGCTGTCCAACGAACTGCTCGACGAGTTCTCCGACGCACTTGCGCGGCTGAAACATACAGGCGAACCGGTGATCGCCATCCGGGGAGAGGGCAAGGGTTTCAGCGCCGGATACGACCTCGGACAGGTCGCGCCGACCAGGGCAGCGGACCCCGTGGCCGATCGCACCCGATTGCAGAGGAACATCGATCGGTATCTCGCCATCTGGGACCACCCCAAGCCGGTCATCGCGGCAATTCACGGATACTGCGTCGCCGGAGCAACGCAGCTTGCCACCTTCACCGATATCACTATCGTGACCGAGAACGCGAAAATCGCCGAAGTCACCATTCCGATCGGGGCCGGTTATGTCTCGCCCGTCTGGGCGACTCTCGTCGGACCGAAACGGGCCAAGGAATTTGCATTCGTTCCGGGCAACAGCATCGATGGACGAACCGCAGTCGAGTGGGGTTGGGCGAATCACGCCGTCCCGGAAAGCGAACTGGTAGCGCGCGTGGCCTCGCTCGCACGAAGAATCGCTCAGGTGCCGCCCAACCTGTTGACCATCAAGAAGGTTTCGATCAATCGCGCGATGGAGGCAATGGGAACCCGTAATGCGCTGGGAGCCGTAGCCGATGCGGACGCACTGGCCCACATGACCCCAGAGGTGGCAGCCTTGCGTGCCCGAATCGCCGAAGAAGGCCTGAAGTCGGTAATCGAATCTTTCCGCGTCGCACCGACTTCCGATCTCTCGGCACCGACTCCGACCATTCCTTCGGCAGGCAACGAAACCGTTGACGGTTCCGTCAACATGACCGTAGACTGGCGTGAACCATGGATCCGGATCGACACCTGAAATGAATGGAGCGTCATGACTTCGGTCAACGAAGACAACATTATGGAAGTCGTACAGCGTCTTACCGACGAAAGGGATATCGAACGAGTCCTCTTCCAGTACGCGTTTCATCTCGATGCAGCCGACCCGCAGTCGATGCTCCCCCTCTTCGTCGAGGACCTGTACGTTGCGTACGGTCCCTCCCACGGCGCGACCGGCGCGGACAAGTATCTGCACGTTCTCTCGAACGACAAGACCGGAATCGCAGCATTCTTCGCGGGCACCAGTCACCACGTCAGCAACATCGTGATCGACTTCGTGGACAAGGACACCGCGAACGTGCGCTCGGTTCTGTACGCATGGCACAAGTACTACCGAGATCGTCCGGACGGAATCGTCTACGCCCAGTATCACGACGAGTTCACCCGAACCGACGATGGCTGGAAGATTTCACGTCGCGAACAGAAGACCGCTGGCACCGAGAACTACCACGCGAAGGCCGACGCGCTCGTTCCGACGCCACGCCTGCAGAAGAAGGGCTGATCGTGTCCGACGAACTCCTCTACGAGGTCCGAGAGCATGTTGCGTATCTGACCTTGAACCGCCCGAAAGTCCTCAACGCCATTTCTGCCGACGTCGACGAGCAGTTGGCCGGTAGGTGGGACGAAATCGACAACGACCCCGATATTTGGGCTGCCGTGCTCGGAGCAACCGGCGAACGAGCATTCTGCGCAGGTGCCGACATCAGCGGCGGTACCGCGGCGAGCCCATCCCGGCGTGCGCTGGGAGGCGGTCTGACCGGTATCGGTGGACCGCTTCGAGTACTGAACAAGCCCCTGATTGCGACTGTCCAGGGCTACGTCCTCGGCGGCGGGTTCGAGCTTGCCATGTGCGCCGACATCATCGTCGCTGCAGACAACACACAATTCGGCCTTCCGGAGGTCAAAGCCGGAATAATCGGCGAATCCGGCGTCGTGCATCGGGCAATTCGCCATCTCCCGCATCGTATCGCCATGGCGTTGATCCTCACCGGCGATCGGATGGGGGCGCAAGACGCCCTGACGTACGGTTTGGTCAACGAAGTGGTCCCGTTCGAGGACCTTGACGCGGCCGGTGTGAGATGGGCGAAGAAGCTCACCACCGCGTCGCCGTTGGCTCAACAGGCAGCCAAACACGCCGTCCTCTCCCGAGCCTCGTACCCGTTGGAAGTGGCACTGTCGACCAAGTTCGAACTGATCGAGGCCTACGCCGCATCGTCCGACGTCCTCGAAGGCCGGAAAGCGTTCGAGGAGAGGCGTAAGCCGCAGTGGGCGGGTAAGTGACGCCGTGAGCCGCTCGCAGCCACAGCGCGAGCGAGGCCGGTCAGCGGTGGCCTCTCGCAGAGGAATTTGCCGAACCTATACTGACTGAACTATCCGAGAAGCGACGGTCACGAAGGCGAGGCAGGGCTGTGGCGAAGTCACCAGTCAGCGGAATTGCAAAACGACGAAAGAGCGCGCTGACCGAAAATTCGGCCGACTATTCCGCAAAGCGAGCTGGGCTTCTCCGGGTCGCTGCAGAAGTCTTTCGCGAAAAGGGCTATGCCGCCGCGACATTGAACGACGTTGCGGCGGCATTCGGCACCGACCGGGCATCGCTCTACTACTATGTCGGCAGCAAAGAAGAACTGTTCCAGGAGTGCATCACAAGCACCGTGGTGACCAACTTGTCACGAGCTGACGAGATCGTGGCCAAGAAGCTACGACCGCGGGAAACGCTAGAAGCTTTGATTACAATGCTGCTTGCATCTCAGGTGGAGCACTACCCCTACATGTACGTCTACATGCAGGAGGACTGGGGTCGCGTGTCATCGCTCGACTCCAAGTGGGCCCAGGAGATGGTGGACAACACCCACAAGATCGAGAAGTATTTCTTGGACGCCATCGCCCTAGGGGTTGCAGATGGTACGTTCAGACCCGATCTGTCGAACACATTGATAGCAAACAGTATTTTCGGCATGACGCAGTGGACGCATAGGTGGTTCGTGCCCGGCCAGAGTCGTTACTCGGCAGAGGATCTTTCACGCGTGTTCTCGGCTATATTCTTCGACGGAATCATGGCAGAAGGTGCAGCCGAGGACTGATGAAGCAGCGAGTGCGCGATAGTCCGTTCACCCGAGATCGGGTATGTCCGCGGCCGTACCCGAGAACCTCGGCTCTCGTTTTTCCAGGAATGCGGCAACCCCTTCCTTTCCGTCACCCACCGAGGCGTGCCACATCGCCAGACTGTCCCGTCGATGCGCCTCCAGGGGATGTGCTGATCCGACACCGGAATAGATCAGTCGACGAGACAGTGCAATGGCTGAAGACGAACGCCCGACGACGAATTTTCGGGCCAGCTCGATTGCCGCAGAGAGCAATTCCTCGGGAGCATGCACCGACCTGAGGAGCCGACCCGCCAGTGCCTGTTCGGCATCGAGAATATCTGCCGAGTAAACCCATTCGAGCGCTGTTTGCAGGCCGACAATTCTCGGCAGGAAATACGAAGACGTGGCTTCGGGAACGATGCCGAGACGGCCGAACACGAAGCCAATCTTTGCATCGGTCGACGCCATGCGAATGTCCATCGCAAGAGTCATCGTCGCGCCGATACCGACCGCCGCACCGTTGATCGCAGCAATGACGGGCTTGTCGCAGGAATGGATGGCCAGTGTGACTTTTCCGCCGGTGTCCCGAACACCGGACTGAAACGGCTCTTCGGCCAACCGCTCGCGCATGTCGGACACCGTCGGACTCAGCGTCTCGTCCAACCCGAAGACATTTCCTTCTACAGCTAGGTCCATGCCCGCACAGAACGCGCGACCGGCACCGGTCACCACGACCGCGCGCACCGCTGGGTCGATGCGCACCTGCTGGAATGCGCGTTCCAATTCCCCGGCCATCGTCACCGAGAATGCATTGAGATACTCAGGCCGCGACAGGGTAAGAACAAGAATACCGACTTCGTCGACGGACCAATCGAGCGTCTGGAATTTCATTGCTCTCCTCTATTACAGATCACCTCATAAAGCCAATGTGACAGCTGTCCGACATTGCCGATGGCAACCACACCCCGTACCTGTCAACTGATCACACGCCGGCTCTCGCTCGCCAGGCAACGCGAAAATGCCTCCACGGCATCGACAGTCATCGT
Organism: Rhodococcus sp. RS1C4; assembly: GCF_002258225.1. NCBI lineage: Bacteria > Bacillati > Actinomycetota > Actinomycetes > Mycobacteriales > Nocardiaceae > Rhodococcus > Rhodococcus sp. RS1C4. The sequence continues at coordinate 105,697 of NZ_NOXZ01000011.1, forward strand.
CGCACCTCCACATCCGACTGTCAACAGTAGCGTTGCCGGGCGGCAATACCTCGCCCTTTGTCCACACACTTTCGCCCGCTTGGCCGATAGCCGGTATCTATAAGCGTGATTCAAGATCGGTAATGGATGCAAGGACCTCAGAGCGAATTACCAGTTGTGCATCGATGTGACACATGCAACACTATCGATGTTGCTGAGTCGGCAATCAGGCAGCATTCGATGCGTCACCCAGGCAGCCGTCACGGCACGCGCTTCTGGACTGTTTCACATGCGGGGGCATTCCTTGCTCTTCACGGCACCTGCCGTCTCCACCATTTTTTCGTCTCCGGTGTTTCTCTCCGGACCCATTTTACGAAAGAAGCCTCTGTGAAAATCAAATGGATCGCGCCTATCGTCGGCCTACTTTTGTTGCCCACCGCGTGCGACTCCCAGGCAGCGTCCGAGGACCGGACCTCGACGCAGGACTTGACGTCCTTTCAAACGGTCGTCGACGACGCGATGGCACCGGTGACCGACTGGGCAGGCCCGACCGAAACACCGACACCACCGACCGACATCTCGATAGCAGTAGTGGTCTGTTCCGGGTCCGTATCGGGGTGTGTGCGGCAGGCAGACGGGGTCACACAAGCCGGTGAAGCCCTGGGGTGGACAGTTACTCGGTTCGACGGCAAGGGCGATCCGGTCGGACAGAACCAAGCGATGACCCAAGCTATCAATAGTGGCGTCGACGCCATCATCCTCGCCGCGACAGATCCCGTTCCGCTCAGTGGCGCAATCGAACTCGCTGCTTCTCGGGGAATTCCGGTCGGAGCCGCAGGTCTCGGCATTGCCGCGACCGATGGCGTGTTGTTCGACGTCGCTCCGGACTACACGCTGTGGGGTGACCAGCTCGGATCGTGGATTGTCACGGACTCCGGTGGTACGGCGAACTTCTTGCCGACCGTCGACCGAGAGTTTCCGAGTTCACCGGCGATCGCCGATGCGATGGTCACAGCAGTAGACCGCTGTGACGAGTGCGTAGTCCAAGACACGCAACAGTTCGTCGTGACCGACATCGGGAATGGTCTCGGCCAGCGAATTGCCAGCGCACTGCAGGCAGAGCCGAGCGTCGACTACGTCAGCGGAGCGTTCGACTCGGCCGCAGCCGACATGGTGCCCGCAATGGGTAACTCGGGTCTCTCCGATCGGGTGACACTCGTGTCTTGCGTCGGCGCACCGCAGAACCTCGGGTTCATTCGCGACGGCAACATCCAGGCCGCCGATGTCGTTCAGGACGACGTCTTCCTCGGTTACGGTGCTGTGGATCAGATGATTCGGGTCCTGTCGGGTCAGCCCCTCTGGGAGTCACCCGGTGTCACCGACGATCGTTTGCGATACAGCCAGGGCGCGCCCTCGCGCCTACTGACGATCGACAATGTCGGCGAAATCACCGACCAGTACTGGGTCGCCGAGAACGGCTATGTCGACCGCTACCTCGAACTGTGGGGTGTCGCGCCGTGACGACCCCCGTGCGATTGGCCGTACGAAACCTCACTGTCTCCTATGGTCAACACGAGGTAGTACACGGCATCGACTTCGATGTGGAGCGCGGTTCGATCGTGTCTCTGCTCGGCGCGAACGGATCGGGTAAATCCACTACGGTCAAGGCACTGACCGGCGTCAATCCGCTGCATTCGAAGTCGCAGATCACGTTCAACGACAGCCCGATTCGCGCGAAAGACCTCACACCGGTCGCCGCACGGAAAATCGGCATCAGGGTTGTTCATCAAGAGTCTCCACTCATCGCAAACATGACGGTCGCCGAGATGACCGCGCTGCACACGGGGTTTCCCCTCGTCGGCGCAACGTTTGTACAGAGGAGGGCATTGGCGCGGAAGACCGAAGACATACTCCGCGAGTTCGACGTCGCGGTCCATCCGAACACGCTCTGCGCGGACTTGACGGCTGGCGAACGGGCACTGGTTTCTCTCGTGATTTCGATGGCCGGGATCTCTCCCGAACGCGCACTATTGGTACTGGACGAAACGACTGCTCCGTTGTCCACTCGCGAGGCCGCGCGGTTGCTCGACCGAGTCAGAGGCGTCGCAGACCGGGGATTGTCAGTCTTGATGGTCACCCATCGCCTGCCCGAGGTACGGGAATACAGCGACAGGACAATCGTGCTCCGAGACGGCCGGGTTGTCGGCAACATCGGTGCCGACGAATTCTGCGAGGCCGACGTAATCCACGCGATGGTCGGCGGCGCGGGCCACAGCGCCTCTTCGCACAACCGCGACCGCAATCGCGGTCGTACCGATCGTCCCGCGCTAGTCGTGGAGAATCTGTCCGGAAACGTCAGCCGCGAGCTGTCCGTGACAGTGGGCACCGGAGAAATCTTGGGTGTGACGGGGCGATCGGGCGAAGGAGCCTCCGAGCTGTTGCGTCTCATAGGCGGGATCGAGTCCACACAGGCGGGAACAGCAAAGATCGACGGCAATGACGCGCCGATTTCCGGTGCACGGGACGCCATCAGAGCCGGGATTTTCTACCTTTCTCTCGATCGACTCAACGAGGGCGGGATCGCGCTGATGCCGGTGCACGACAACGTCGTACTCCCCCGGGTGGAAAGATACGGTGCCAATCGGCGCCGAGCCGCGTCCGATGTCGACCGGATGATTCGCGAACTCGACATCCGTCCGGCCGACCCAACCGTTCCGTACGCAAGCCTGAGCGGTGGCAACCAGCAGAAGGTACTCCTTGCCAGGTGGCTCCTTTTGGAGCCGCGGATATTGCTTCTCGACGATCCCGCGGTGGGCGTCGACCCAAATACTCGCGAGATCATTTTCGACACCTTGCGCGAACTGGCCGGCCGCGGGACCACCGTCATCATCCGCTCGAGTGAGCCGGAACATCTCGTTCGTCTGTGCGACCGCGTCATTGTCGTCAACGGCGGGCGCATCGTCGAAGAACTCACTGATCTCAATCTGGAGGACATCAGTCGTGCAACCTACGCATAGTGACAACGCCGTGGCGGAGAAATCCGAGGACGCGGCCGTTCACACCCCCGGCTCGGGGTCGCCGCGAACCTCGAAAGTCGCAACGCTGTTTCAGAACCACAGCATCTTGGCCCTGATCATCGGACTCACAGCGTTGTTCTCGATTCTGCTTCCCAGGACCTTTCCCACCACTGCCAATCTGCAGGGGCTCGCGTTGGGCCAGGCCGTGAGTGCACTTCTGGCGCTGTCGGTTCTGCTGGTTCTCGTCGTCGGTGAATTCGATCTGTCCGTCGGATACACTTTGGGCCTGTCAGCGGTACTCACGGCGAAGCTCGCCGGTGAGTCAGGGCTTCCGGTGCCGTTGACCGTGACGATCGCATTGCTCGCAGGTGCATTCGTCGGATTGGCTTCTGGACTGCTGGTGGCTCGCTTGCGCGTCGTCTCGCTCATTGCGACGCTGGGCGTCGGGTTGGCTGTCAGCGGAGTCACGGTGGGAGTCAGTGGGGGAATGACACTCTCACAGAACATTCCCTCCGTTTTCCGGACCTTTGTTCAGACAGAAATACTCGGAGTTGGTTCTGCAGTGTGGATTGTCGCGCTTATCGCACTGGTAATGTACATAATTTTGACGAAGACACCCTTTGGCAGCAAGGTTTACGCGGTTGGCGGTTCCGAGCAAGTCGCTCGCATGGTCGGTATCCGCGTTCGAGTGATCAAGTGCGTGATGTTCAGTGCAGCAGGTGCATTGGCAGCCCTCGCCGGAATCATGCAGCTAGGATTGGCGGGCGCAGCGAACCCCAGTTTCGGCGCGAACCTGCTCCTACCTGCCTTCGCGGCAACATTCCTGGGTGCCACCACCGTTCGTCCCGGATTCTTCAATGTCGCTGGAACTATGTTGGCCGTCGTTCTTCTGGCCGTCGGATTCTCCGGACTGAGCCTGCTCGGGGCGCCGTTCTGGTTCCAACCGGTTTTCCAAGGTGCAGCACTGGTAGTTGGTGTTGTTCTGTCACAGTCCATTTCGAAGTCCGGACGCAAGTCTCGATCCAAACAGCCTTCATAGGTTCAGACCGACGCGTAGCGGGTCTCCCATGGGCGCGGCCGCCGGCCGTGTTCGCGTCCGGGAGACCCGTCGCGCAGGTGTAGTCCAGCGTCAGGCCCGAGCGAAAGAGACCGTTATGAAAGTCGGCACCCTCGACATCGTGCCAATCATCGATGGCACCGCACACGAACCGATCGGTAACGCGGTCACCCATCCCGACGGCAAAATCTGGGATTGCGTCGAGCATCCCACCGACGAGAACGGTCGCATCCGTCTGGACATCGGCTCGTTCCTGATTCGAATTAGAGACCGTGTCGTCCTGATCGACGCAGGCGGTGGCGTTCACTCCGGCGCGGACACTACAACTGGGGGCATGCTCGACAATCTTCGAGACGCTGGAGTCGAACCGTCCGACGTGACGGACGTCTGTTTCACGCACATGCACTGGGATCACATCGGCTGGTCTACCGTCGACGGTAGAATCACATTCCCAAATGCGACCTTTCGCCTGCACCAGGACGATTGGACGTACTTCATGACCGGTGCGACTTCGGACCCCCGTATACGCGAAATCATCGCACCCATCGAGGATCACGTCGAACCTTTCTCCGTCGAACACGAGATCATTCCCGGCCTGATCGCCAGGCCGGCACCGGGGCATACACCGGGCAGCACCGTTTACATCATTCACGACGGCAAAGAACGTGCTCTTCTCCTCGGCGACACCCTCCACACTGTCGGCGAACTCACCGAGCCCGAATGGATCGGAATGTGGGATGTCGACCCCATCGCAGCGGGAATCATGCGCAACCGCATCGCCGACGAGCTCGCCTCCACCGGAGATCCATTCGCTCCCGCACATTTTCCTGGACTCGCATTCGGCCGCCTGGCCACACTCGACGGACTCCGTCGATTCACCTGGGCGCAATGAGCAGCACCGGACTATCGAGTATCAGAACTGACCATCGACCGATCCGTGAACTCGTGCGACGGTGAGTTAGGTGGGTGAGGCCGTGGTACCGCGCTCAGCCCCAATCCAGCGAGACATATGTGGGCGCGGGACGTCGAACTGTAACTGGATTCCCAAATCTATGGCTCTCCGCCGGCAGCTGACCGCACCGACAGCCCAGGGTGCCCTGTCAGGGTATTCCAATTCTCCGGCCGGTCGTCATACGGTGGAAAGCGAAGCTGGCATAAGCGGACGTGCTTCTCGTCGCGGGCGCGTTCGCGTGCACGAGATGGCATGTCGGCAGGCTCACCCGTGCAGATCGTGCCCGTGCGAGGCGACGCGGCGGATCACCCTTGACGAGACCTTCGGAGGATTTATGCGTACCGTCCGGTTCGGATCGACGGATACCAAGGTGTCCAACATCGTGGCTGGCATGATGCGGATTGCTGGTAGCACCGATGAGGAGATCCGGCAGCTCTACAAGACAGCTCGCGAAGCAGGGATCGACTTCTTCGACCACGCTGATCTTTATGGGTTCAACCACCCCGGCGGTGGTCCGCACCTGTGCGAGCGCCGGTTCGCCGAGGCTTTACAGCTGAGCCCGTCGGAGCGGGAGCACATCATTTTGCAAACCAAGACCAGCATCGTCGCCGATCCGTGGGGTTACGACCAGTCGTTCGAGCACATCGTGACCTCGGCTGAAAAATCCCTGAAGGCTTTAGGCACCGACTACCTCGACGTGTTGCTGTTGCACCGTCCCGACGCACTCGTGGAGCCGGAGGAGGTTGCCCGTGCGTTCGATCACTTGGAATCCACCGGGAAGGTTCGCGCGTTCGGAGTCTCCAACCACACACCACGGCAAATCGACCTGCTCGAGACTGCGGTAACGCAGCGACTCGTCGCAAACCAGGTGCAGCTGTCTTTGACGCACTCCACAATCATTGCTCAGGGCCTGTCTGCGAATATGGCCGGGCAAGCGGACTCTGTGACCCGTGACGGCGGCGGCATCGTCGACTACTGCCGGATCAAAAAAATCACCCTTCAGGCGTGGTCACCGTTCCAAAAGGGCTTTCAAGATGGTGTGTTCCTCGGCTCCGAGGACTACCCCGAGCTGAACATCGAACTCGTCCGGCTCGCAGAGAAGTACGGTGTCACCCCGATTGCGATCGCGACCGCCTGGATCACCCGCCATCCCGCCGGGATCCAGGTCGTCCTTGGAACGACCACGCCGAAACGGGTGTCCGACGCCGCGGCGGGGTCGGACATCGCGCTGACCCGCGGAGAGTGGTACGGACTGATTCAGGCTGCCGGCCACAACGTGCCCTGAACACCCAGCGTGAACCCCCAGTCCGAGCAGCCACGGGCACCTGTGGTCATCTCACTCGGATAAAGCCGGTGCGCAGGTCCACCCCCGAAACACGAAAGGTCGACCATGTCAGTCACTTTCGACTTCACCAACAAAAGCGTATTCATCACCGGGGCCGGCAGCGGCATCGGTCGAGCCACGGCGGAAGCCTTCGCGGCCGCGGGTGCCGACGTCGCCGTCACCGACACCACAGAAAAGCCTCTACAGGAGACCGCTGAGCTCGTCGAAGCGTACGGCCGGCGCGTGCACATCGCCATCTGCGATGTCACCGACGGCAAGAATGTCGAGGACGCGGTGAAGTCCGCGGTCGAAGCTCTAGGTCCGATCGACATCGGGGTGAACAATGCCGGCATCGAACAGCCGCCCAAGCCCCTTGCCGAGATCAGCGATGAGGAATGGGACCGTCTCATTGCGGTCGACCTGCGCGGGGTGTTCGTCTCGATGAAGCACGAAATCCTCGCCATGACAGAACGAGGCGGCTCGATCGTCAACATCTCCTCAGGTGCCGGGGTCATCGGCATCAAAGGCCAGTCCGCCTACGCAGCTGCGAAGCACGGCATCCTCGGTATGACAAAATCAGCGGCCCTCGATTACGCCACGCAAGGCATCCAGATCAACGCGATCTGCCCCGGAATCATCGAGACGCCGATGATGGGCCGGTTCTCCGGTGACACACCGGAGGGGCGAGCGCGGGTCATCGCCCAGGAGCCGATCGGGCGCATGGGCTCCCCCGAAGAGATCGCCTCAGCCGTCCTGTGGCTCTGCTCAGATCTCGGGGGATTCACGATCGGCCATTCCCTGGTCGTGGACGGTGGCCAGACCATCGGCATCAGCTAGCACCAGAATCCGCCGGTCGGTCCGACTGTGAACTGCTACAAGGTGTGGCTTGCCAGTCACGCATCGACCTCGCCCGTTCAGAAGGAGTAACCCATGAAGAACGTCGTCATCATCGGAGCGAACGGCCGGTCTGCACGAGAGATCATCTCTCGCCTGGCCCAGCAGAAAGACGTTGCCCTCACGCTGTTCCTGCGCCGGCCGCATCGCCTCGACGGCATCGCGACGGACACCATGACGCTGGTGGAAGGTGACGCACACGACCGGGACGCGCTCCGTGCGGCGATGATCGACCAGGACATCGTGATCGTCGCCCTCGGCGGCGAAGACCTTGATACCACCACGGCCGCAGTGGTCGACGCTGCGGAGGAGGCCGGCGTTCGAAGAATCGTCACTATCAACGCGGGAGGCATCTACGACGAGCTGCCGGAGCCCTTCAACACCTGGGACTACCAGCGTGCCGGGGCGACCCGCCCCAGGAACCGGAAGTCCGCGGATGTCGTCGAGCAGTCATCGCTGGCCCACACCATCCTCCGCCCGGTCTGGCTGACGGACGAGACGGTGACGGATGTTGAACTCACCCGAAAAGGCGAAATCTACAATGGCACGGAGACCTCGCGCGCGAGCCTCGGAAAGTTCATCGCGGGCATCGTCGCCGAACCCGATTCCCACGTCGGCGAGAACCTGGGAATTACGCAGCCGGGCACGGACGGGGACAGGCCGACGGCGTACCGCTGACTCCTGACTCCCATTGCTCGGCTCCGATCGTCTCGTGTCGCAGCGTGGACTGCGAGCGGTGGTCTGCCGCGATATCGGACGGATGAAGCAGTATGCATGCGGGCAGTACCAATCCGCATGGGCAGTGATTCTCGCACCGTTACCACCGGCAAGCTCACGCAGTCGACTACGCGTGAGCTTGCCGGGCCCCAGCAGCTGAGCTGCGAGCAGATAACGTGCAAGCCACACCACGTGGAGCGCGTCTTGCGGAGCAATCCCAACGAACCTCGTTGTGAAGCAGTGAATTTGATGCCCACTTCCCCATCCAACTACCAGGCTGTGGCCAACGACTAGGGTGTGAACAATCTACAGCCGCGAAGATTCTCTGATAACCCGGCCTCAATTGGCCTTGCAGCGTACCGCTTCCAATTACTCACAACTGCCGCGCACTGTACGAATGACTCGGTCTCCGCCACTCTCGAGACTTTCGACGCGGCTGGCCGCCGCAAACGCGAAGTCCGCGGGTAGGACGGTGCCTGCCCGCGGACGTCACGGGATCTATCGCAAGTTCGTCTCGAAGAACGTCGCGAGCTGGTCGAAGGGGATCAGGTCGGTGCGATCGTAGAGGTCCACATGTCCGGCTCCGGGAATGACTGTCAGCGTCTTGGGCTCCGATGCACGCTGGTAGGCGTCCTCGCTGAATTCACGCGAATGAGCCTGATCACCGGTGATGAACAGCATCGGTCGCGGCGAGATCGTCTCAATGTCGTTGAACGGGTAGAAGTTCATGAACTTCGTCATACTGCTCAGCGACGGCTGGGTGTTGGTGTCGGGGCTGTAGCCGCGCTCGGTCCGGTAGAAGTCGTAGAACTCCCGGTCGATATCGGTCGAGTCCTCGGTCAACTGTTCGGGTGTTCCACCGCCGTGGACAACCTCACCGCCGGCGAATTCGGCGTCGCGCTGCTCGGCCGCCATGGCGATCATCTGCTGACGCTGCTCGGGGGTCACGGCGTTCCGCAGGCCGTTACGGGCCGCTGCGCCCATGTCGTACATGCTGACGGTCGCGACAGCCCTGATTCGAGGATCGAGCTTGGCGGCACTGATGACGAAGCTGCCGCTGCCGCAGACGCCGATCGCGCCGATGCGCTGATCGTCGACGAAGGACTGCGAGCGGAGGAAGTCGACACCGGCGCTGAAATCTTCCGAGAAGACCTCCGGTGCGACGATCTCGCGTGGTTCGCCTTCGCTTTCACCCCAGTAGGACAGGTCGAGCGTGAGGGCGACGAAGCCTTCTTCGGCCATACGGGTCGCGTAGAGGTTAGCGCTCTGTTCGCGTACGGCGCCCATCGGGTGGCCGACCACCATGGCGGGATTGCCGACGTTGCGGTCGATGTCGTTGGGTATGAACAGCGTTCCCGCGACCTCCATCTGGAACTGGTTGCGGAACGTGACCTGCTGAACCTCGACGCGGTCACTGGTGTAGAAGTTGTCGGCACCACGGGAGAGGTCGCCGGTCCCGTCGGGGGTGGTTCCCGACGCGATTGTCGGCGACGCAGTGGACGACGCAGACTCCTGTTGCTCGGCACCGCCGCATGCCGCGGTGGCCAGCAGTCCGATGGTCGCGACGCCTGCGCCCGCGATCTGCCTGATGTTGCGTCGTCTGGCGGATCGAGAAGTCAGGTGGGACTGGTTGAACCAAAATTTCATGGAAAAGATTTCACATCCTCGATCAAGTGGGGGTCTTCCTGGCGAGAAGCCGTGGCCGGGATGATTGGTTCCCGGTCGAACGGCCGAGTCGCGTTCAACCAGATAACCGCCTCGCGCCCGCGAGAGGGAGTCCCTGATGTGAGGTGTACTGGGAGGGCATCCCGTTTGCCCCAATTGTCACCTACTGTCGAGCCATGCCGCGAGGAGATCGGCTCTCGGGCCTTCGACTCGTAGGCATGAAATGGGTTCGGCACAAGACCGGAATCGGTGGCCCGAAGCCGGACAGTGCACTGATACCGCCCGACGGTTCGGATACCAGCGGCTTCCATTGGCACTGCCCGCACATCCAACGCGATCTACTCACGGGAGCAACACAATGGAACAAGCATCGCCGACGTCTCGGCTGACCGCAGTCTCAAGCCTCCGATGAGGACCACGTACCGCGCTGCCGCCTACGCCGCCGCATCCATCGTCGCCCTCACCCTCTCCTCGTGCGCATCGCCGCCAGCCGAGGACGCACCCGCACCCAGCGGATCTACTGGGTCAGTCGAGGCACCTGCGTCGTCGGACTTCGGTGAAGCCTCGATCGTGACAGATGGCTTGGAGACACCATGGGCCGTAGCCTTCTTCGAGACCAGCATGCTGATAAGCGAACGCGACACCGGACACATCATCGAACTCGGTGACGATGGCAGCCGAAACACTGCAGGAACGGTGGATGTGGCCCCTGCGGGCGAAGCCGGGCTGTTGGGACTCGAAGTCCACGAGGGTGACCTCTACACCTATTCCACGGACACTGATGGAAATCGAATCGACCGATTCGACCTACTCGGCGCACCCGGTTCTCTCACCTTGGGTGAGCGAACCACTGTGCTCGACGGCATCCCGGCGGCCAGCTATCACGACGGCGGCCGGTTGGCATTCGGGCCAGACGGCATGTTGTACGCCACAACCGGGGACGCCGGCCAACGCGACCGCGCACAAGACCTTTCCTCGCTTGCTGGAAAGATCCTCAGAATCACTCCCGAAGGGGCGGTGCCACTGGACAATCCCTTCCCGGATTCGTTCGTGTACAGCTTCGGTCACCGCAACCCTCAAGGCATTGCTTGGGATGCAAACGGCGTGATGTACGCAAGCGAATTCGGTGCCAACACGTGGGACGAGCTGAACGTCATCGAGCCCGGAAGCAATTACGGGTGGCCACAGATCGAAGGCATCGGGGATACCGACGGATTCGTCGACCCCATCCACCAGTGGGCCACGAGTGAGGCAAGTCCGAGTGGCATCGCTATCAATGGTTCCACCCTGTTCATGGCGAATCTCAGAGGCGAACGACTGACCGAGGTGAACCTCGACGACCCCGACTCGGCCGTCGATCGATTCGTTGGAACATACGGACGACTGCGAGACGTCACCGTCGCCCCCGACGGCTCATTGTTGATACTGACCAACAACACCGATGGGCGAGGTAACCCAACGGCCGGTGACGACAGGCTTCTCCGCTTCGACATTCGATAATGTGAAGCTGCGCACGGATGCCGCCGGGTCGGGTTGGACCCAAGGAAATGCCTCGATCCGCAAACGTCGACTGAGGACGGAATATGGACAACGACAACCGGCGCGATTTACCACCCAGACCTGACCCCGACATGCCCACCGTTGTGCTCTTCGTCGCGCTGGTAGTTCTGCTGGGGGTGCTTACTTATCTGGACGCGCGCGGTACGTGAAATGACAGTATTTCTCGATAAATATAACCATGGCACCCCGGCTTCGGGCTCGAAATCTCGGCCACCGACGGCCTCCGAAAATGCATTCCATAGTCCGCGGATCAACATGCCTTCCTACAGTTGGACCGTGGGGCGTCAACCCTTGCGTCCCGGCCGCGATCAGCCGAAACTCGTATCAGCTGTCCCAAATGCAATCGACGTCATCGACCACATGCATCGAGATCTTTGTCACTTGCACTCGCATTCGAGCACGCAGCGGCGGAACGAATTTCGCGAATCCTGCCCCAGCGCTGAGCGACAAATCGGCAAGATTGCAACTCTCCTTCGGTCAAAACATCTGAGTGCGAACACTTTTGGTGATTTCGGTCGCGAACGCGTGAGGCGAACTCGAATCTCGGGCACTCCTGCCACAATCCGCACCGGACGCCGGTTTTCTCGATCGACGCAGGTGGGGTTCCCTGTCCGTGCCTTCTACACATGCTTCGTAGCCAATAGTGTCGAAGACGGATCAGGCCACGTCGTTTCCGGTCCTGAGGGGCAAATCGGTATCGCGCACCCAGGGTCGGACTCCGATCTCGCCCGCGCCTGGTCCGAACTCGACTCCACTACGACCCCACCCGAGAGAATTCAGCTGTGTCTACTTCCACCAACGAACGAAAGTCCTTGCCGTTCCTCGTCTACGTCCTCGCAATGGGTACGTTTCTCATGGGCACGTCGGAATTCGTCGTTGCCGGACTCCTGCCCGATATCGCCTCTGACCTCGCCATCGGTATCTCCGAGGCCGGACTGCTCGTCACTGCGTTCGCGATCGGCATGATCGCCACCCCGTTGATCTCGGTGGCGGCACTCAAGATGCCCGAACGGACGACTCTCCTCCTCGCGCTCGCCGTCTACTCCGCCGGACACATCGTCGTCGCACTCGCCGACGACCTCTCCATCGTCCTCGTGGCCCGGTTCGTGACCGCGCTCGCAACGGGCGCATTCTGGTCGATCGCTGCATCTGTCGCGTCCCGCATTGCGGGACCGGACGCCAGTACGCGCGCCATCGGCCTGGTCCTCAGTGGCGGCATTCTCGCGACGGTGATCGGGGTCCCTCTCGGCTCGGTCGCCGGACAGCTCGTCGGGTGGCGCGGTCCGTTCTGGATCCTCGCAGTACTCGCCGTGCTCGCGTCGATTCCCATCGCGCGATTCGTTCCCGGCGGTCGCTCGACGTCGACGACCGTGCCGCTGCGCTCGCAGCTCGCCTCAATCGCCACCGGTCGACTCTGGGTTGTGATGGCGGCGTGCGTTCTGATCTCGACGGCCGTGATGTCGACCTACTCGTTCATCGCTCCCCTGCTCACGGAACGCTCCAGCCTGTCCGCCGGACTTCTTCCCGTAGGTCTCGCCGTCTTCGGTGTCGGTGCCGTCACCGGCACTCTCAACAGCGGTCGGTTCGCAGACCGCGCGCCCTACGTCACCGCGCTGACCGGTGGCGTCATCGTCGTGGTCGCACTCAGCTTGCTGAGTGTCTTGTCATCGTTCACTGCGCCATCGATCGTCCTTCTCTCACTCGCAGGCATGGCAGGCCTGGGCACGAACCCCGTGCTCATGTCGATGGCCGTCCGATTCGCAGAGGGCGCGCCGACTCTGGCCACCTCGCTGTGCACGTCGATGTTCAACCTCGGCACCGCCGTCGGCACATGGGTCACAGCGGAGGCGATCAGCGCATACGGACCCGCCGCAATTCCCGTCGTGGGTGCACTGTTCGCAGTGTTACTTCTGGTTCCGCTGGCCACGCTCGTGATCATGGACCGGGCACGTCGGGGTAACGATGATGATGGTGCGTCTGCACCGAAGCACTCGGTCACCGACCACGAAGTGGCGGTGTGCTGACCGATCCGGTCATGAACGCGTCGCGGTGCGGCGGCCCCGTTCGGAACCGTGAGCACCCGGCGACGATCCGGAACTCAGCATGGTTGGGCGTGGTTCGACATCGATGTCGAACCACGCCCGCCGTCCAGTTTCAGAGAGCTCGAAGCGCAGCAGCCCCGCCGTCCACGGCCGACAGCGCGACCGCTGTACTCATCACTGTCGACCTCACACCGATCTCGCCGCGCGTACCCGCGGCGAGATACGCAGCCGCGTCGACGGCGTCCATGACAATGTTGAGTTGAACGAAACGCTATGGTCCACCGAAACTTCCGAGGTTGATCAGGCCAAGTGCCAATGCTGCATTGCGTATCCCAAACATCCGTCCACAGGCGATGGCGGGAGTATCCCTCGATTCCATCCCGAAGACCTCCGCGACGAGGCGTGGCGTGAACAGTTGGGTCGCAGCGACGACGATGCGCCCGGCGATCAATGCCTTCGGCGGAAATGACGACGGAGCATTCAGTGCGGCAGTTGTCGGCATGACGGTCGCTCCCTTCGGTCGAGTGGCAGGAGATCCAGGACGGAAGTCCCTGAGGGTAAAGCATTGTAAGACATACCTTTTCATAACACCGGCGTCTTGTTTCTCCATCTTTCAGAACTGTGAGTCCACCTGCCACCACAATCCAGACAGCGAGTATCGACCAACCGACCCAGTGGTGAGCGCCGCCGAAGTAACTGACGTCGGTGATGGAACGGATCGCAGCGCCGGGCGGGAGTACCTGGCCGAAAACCCGTGCGAGTCCCGGCAGCAAGTCCACGCGGACAGTTGCCCCACTGGTGGAGTTCCCACAAACTGTGGTGCCTTGTTCATGGCTTCGCCGCACTCGAAACCGTCGGTCACGTCCGCAACGTCGACGATCCCGTCACGTCCGTGCTGGCACCGATGGCCGTTCGCCATGTTGTCGGAATGGCCGACGACCCGGACCTTGCCAGGGCAAGGAGCCGACACCGCACTACGGTGGTGGACCGACCGTAGGGGTCACAAACGAGAGCGAGTCTGCTTGCCGGGGGGGCTCAACGAGGATCGACACGGCCTGAGGGAAACAGCTCGGACGCAATCGCGGTCATGGTCCGACGAGCATGGTCCGCGCCGACCGAACCTCCGCCGTATTCGCTCGCGGCCTCGCGAGAGGCGATTGCCACTAAGTAGCGGTGGTCGGGACCGACGAACCCGGTCGACAAATGAATCCAGTCGCCACCCACGCAGCACATCCACCCCTGCTTGACACCGAGGCTGTCCTCATCAGGCAACGCATCAGGAAGTCCAAAACGTTGGTAGTAGCCGTCCGCGCCGAAAGGCGTGAAGTTCTGCAGATTCGAAAGGACAGCAACCGACCGAGAGCGCGAGAGACCACCAGCACCGTCGATCATCGCAGAGTAGAAGGTCACCACATCGTTCATCGTGGTTCGAGTTCGCCACCATTCGTCACCCGGCCGCACCGAAGTGGAGGGCAACCCGTAGCGAGCAGCTACGCGTCCCACGATGTCGGTGCGCCCAAACCGATTCCAGAGTTGCTCGGCCGCGGCATCGTCCGAGGAACGCAGCATAGCGTCGATCTGGGCCCTGTCGCTTCCGCTCAAATCGACCTCACCGCGCTCGTTACGGAACAGGAGATCGTCGGCGATGAAGAGCTTCGACACCGACGCAGTTTCGATCGGCTCCTCGTTACCGTTGGTAGCCTGAATCCCGCTGACCCGGTCCATGAAAGTGATGGACACTCGCGCACCGTTCAGCGCCCCAACCTCGGTGGCAGCGTGCATCCGCGTCTCGATGCGCGCCAATTCGATCCCTGAAACGTCGGTGGCTGTCTCGGCAGATGGTTCCGCACTCTCGACAGCGCCAGGCGCAGCAACCAGATCGGTTGCAACGCAGTGCATCGGTGCCGACACGGACAGCACGAGAACGACGACTGCAGTCAGAGCAGCACGGCCGACTGCAATTCGAGACCCGGCCCAAGCGATCTGCCGGCGCGGTATTTCAGCGCTCTGCACGAGAAGTCCTTACTGTGACGACGGCGGACACCGCGGCGATCGCCGCATATCCGAATGCGATGTGTGGGAGGGCAACGATGCTGGACAAACGGCCGGCGACAAGACTCGGTGCGGCAGCTCCACAATAGGAGAAGAGATACACCGCCGACATCAGGCCTGCACGTTCGCCCCCAGTCGTTTTTGCCAATAACGCGCTGACGGACCCTGTGAACGCCATACCCTGCGCCGCACCGGCGATTACGCCGAAAGCGATGACCCCGAAAGTCGATCCGGCAAGCAAACTTGTTGCGATGCCGACGACGGCAACTGCGAACACGACGATGCCCGCGCGCTGCGCCACGGATGGCGCAAGGCGGGCGGCGAGTGGGCCGCCCAGTGCGTATGGGGCCATGAACGACGCGAAGACCACTGCAGCCACGAGGGTGTTGGTGGTCCCCAGGTCTCGGGCCGCGATCGTGGGGCTGAAGGCCTGGTAGAAACCGCCAAGCGCCCACGTCGCACCGAACACGGCAACAGCGCCCGGCAACAACGGTCGAACCGCCGCGGGAATGGACACGCCAGGACGTAGCGACGTCAATGCTCCCTGTCGCCGGTCCGCAGGGTCATAAGCGAACAGGAGCAGCACAGCGCACACTGCGAGCAGGCCTGCATCGATCACGTAGGTGGCCACCAGGGGTGCCGGAGCGTACTGAGCGAGAGCTCCGGTTCCGAGCGACCCGATAGTGAGCCCCGAGACTGGTGCACCCGCAGCTGCGCCGGCAGCAAGCCAGCGCGGGCGGTTGGGGGCAGTGTCGATGACGTAGGTGGTGAGCGCTGAAGACGCGAGCCCACATGCTAATCCGTGAAAGACTCTGCCGGTCAACAGAATACCGAGGTTCGACACATCGAGCAGGATGAGGCTTCCGATCGCGGCGAGGATCACGGCCGCAATTGCAACGACACGGCGGCCCAGATGGTCGGACAAGCGGCCCATTACTACCAGTGCGATCAGGACCGCGACGAAGTACGCGACCGCGGCCAGCGACAGGTCTTGCGTGCTCAATCCTGCCGCAGCTCGGTATCGCTCGTACAACGGAATAGGGGCCCCGGACGCAGCGAAAACCGCGACGAGCGCCGTTGTTGCGGTCGCGAAAGCGAACGGTTGCGGCGTTCGATCTTCAGGCGCGGTCATCGGCGGCGATGAAAGGCGATTGTCCTAGGGGCATGCACTCGAGTAAACAGAGCGAGCGGCGACCGCGGAAGTCCCTGCTGTGGGGTGTCCTGACAGGGAACCGCTTATCGCGGAAAAGGCCTGGTCACCGTCAGCACCGAACTTGCCACTCGGGAAATTTCACGACACTGTGGAAAGGACAGAGATCAGTGAACACCCCAACACGAGGAGATAAAACAAATGACCACGATCGCAATCATCGGTGCGGGCGAAGGTCTCGGCTCCGCTGTGGCTCGACGCTTCGGACGCGAAGGACTCGCAGTAGCGCTCATTTCCAGGAACCAGGACAACGTCGACCGCATCGCCGGACGGCTTGTCGACGACGGAATTACCGCCCAGGGTTTCGCCGCCGATGTACGGGATGCGAAATCGCTGACGGCAGCACTGGATTCAGCGGCCGAACAACTGGGCCCGGTCGAGGTACTGCAATACAGCCCCGTGCCCGCGAAGGAATTCATGAAGCCTGTACTGGAGACCACTGCCGAGGATCTTGCCGGTCCAGTCGAATTCTCCATCTACGGCCCGATCACGGCTGTGACGCACGTGCTGCCCGGAATGCGCGCGCTAGGGCGTGGCACAGTCCTCTTCGTGAACGGATCGAGCGCTGTTCGTCCCGGACCATCCGTCGCGGGTACCTCGATCGCGTTCGCCGGGGAAAGTGCCTACGCGCAACTTCTTCACGATGCCCTTGCACCCGAGGGGCTCCATGTCGGCCAGTTGATCATTCCGCGGGGAATCGGCGCAGGTGAGCCATCGCACGAGCCGGATGCCCTTGCCCAGTCGCTGTGGGGGATTCACACCGAGCGCAAAGAATTCCGCGTCTTCGTCGCTCCTCTGGATTGAGCTTCGAACCGGCGGTCGAGCGTCGACGAAGGGCACCCTGCCGGTACACCCTTTCTCAGAGACTGGTTCGGTTGCCGTTCGGGGTGTTTCATCGAAATATGACAACTCCAGTGAAGGCATACGCCGCCACCGCAGCCGACCAGCCCCTGTCGCCCACCACGATCGAACGCCGCGACGTTGGGCCCCACGATGTCCGCATCGACATCGAGTTTGCCGGCATCTGCCACTCCGACATCCACACCGCGCGCGGCGAATGGGGACCGATCAGCTACCCCCAGGTCGTTGGACACGAGATCGCCGGCATCATTGCGGAGGTCGGCTCCGAAGTCACCAAGCACGCTGTCGGCGATCGCGTCGGAGTCGGGTGCATGGTCAACTCGTGTGGTGAGTGCGTCAAGTGCGTCCAGGGCCTCGAGCAGTACTGCCTCGTCGGCAACATCCAGACTTACGGCAGCACGGACCGCGACGGCACTGTGACCCAGGGCGGTTACTCCCAGCAGGTCGTCGTCACCGAGCACTTCGTGGTCAAGATCCCTGAGGGCATCGCGCTCGACGCGGCTGCCCCGCTGTTGTGCGCCGGGATCACCACCTACTCCCCCCTCCGCCACTGGGGTGCCGGACCCGGAAAGAAGGTCGCCATAGTCGGCATGGGCGGATTGGGTCACATGGCCGTCAAAATCGCTCACGCCATGGGTGCCGAGGTGACGGTTCTGTCGCAGTCACTGAAGAAGCAGGAAGACGGACTCCGATTAGGTGCCGACCACTATTACGCAACCAGCGATCCGGATACCTTCGAGACGCTCGCGTCGTCGTTCGACCTGATCATCAACACCGTCAGCGCCTCGATCGACCTGAACGCACACCTGTCCCTGCTCGCAGTAGACGGCGCCATGGTCAACGTCGGTGCCCCCGCGGAACCGCTTCCGATACAGGTTTTCTCGCTCATCCCTCACCGCAGGACGTTCGCAGGGTCGGCCATCGGATCAATCGCCGAAACTCAGGAAATGCTCGACTTCTGTGCCGAGCACCATCTCGGTGCCGAGATCGAGGTCATCTCCGCCGACAAGATCAACGACGCCTGGGAGCGGGTCCTCGCATCCGACGTCCGCTACCGATTCGTCATCGATACCGCGACCCTGGTCTGAGTCCTCACTCGACTACGACGCCGACGGCCGGCGCACGCCCGTGAGGTGCTTGCGCCGGCAGTCATTGCCATCGTTGTTCGTGGTATCGGCATTTGCAACGCCCGTGCACGTATGGAATCCGGTGCCGGTCAGGTACGCGGAAGTGCCATGTATTTGTACTCGAGGAACTCGTCGATCCCCACCCGTCCACCCTCGCGCCCCAAACCAGAGGCCTTTACACCGCCGAACGGCGCGGCAGGGTTGGACACGATGCCGGTGTTGAGACCTACCATTCCGACTTCCAGGGCATCCCCGACGCGAAAGCTTCGATCGACATCCTGGGTGAACAGATACGCAGCAAGACCCCACGGGGTGTCGTTGGCGAGACGCACAGCCTCGTCCTCCGAGTCGAACGGCACTATGGCAGCCACGGGCCCGAAAATTTCCTCGAACATGAGGTCAGCGTCGGCCGGGACGTCGACGAGAACCGTTGGCAGATAGAAGTATCCAGGACGGTCCGGCCTCGCACCGCCGCAGATCACCTTCGCTCCTCTGCGGACGGCATCGCCGACGAGATCCTCGACCTTCGTTAGAGCATTCGTATCTACGAGAGGGCCGACTTCCGTATGTTCTTCGACCCCATCACCGAGCGCGAGCGCGCCAAACCGCTCTGCGAGCCGACTGGCAAACTCATCTGCGACCGACCGCTGCACCAGAATACGATTGGCCGCTGTGCACGCCTCGCCCATGTTCCGCATCTTGGCCACGAGCGCGCCTTCGACGGCTCGATCCAGATTCGCATCCTCGAACACGATCAATGGAGCGTTACCGCCGAGCTCCATCGACGACCGCATGACATGGCGAGACGCCTGCTTTAGAAGCAGGACGCCGACCGCCGTCGAGCCGGTAAAGCTGATCTTGCGGGCTATTCCACTGGACATCCACGGCGACACGACAGCCGATGCATCGGTCGTACACACGACGTTGACGACACCTTCGGGTAGGCCGGCCCGAACAAGAATGTCCACGAGTGCGAGGGAAGCGAGCGGTGCGAGATTCGCGGGTTTGAATACCACGGTGCATCCTGCCGCGATGGCCGGCCCGAGCTTCCGCGTACCCATCGCGAGGGGAAAGTTCCACGGAGTGATGAGCACACATGGTCCAACCGGTTCACGAGAGACGATGATGCGATTCTTTCCGTCACCCGTCGTCGTGACGTCACCGGCGACGCGAACTGCTTCCTCGGAGAACCATCGGAAGAATTCGGCAGCGTAGCCGACCTCGTCCCTCGCCTGCCCAATGGGTTTGCCCATCTCGCTGGTGATGATGAGTGCGAGATCCTCCTGCTTGAGCAGTATCAGTTCATACGCCCGGCGCAGGAGCTCGCTTCGCTCGCGGGGCGAGGTCTTGGCCCAGTCCTTCTGGACGCGGCCGGCTGCTTCGATGGCACGCTGTGCGTCCGCCGGTCCTCCGTCCGCGACTGTCGCTATGACGTACCCACTTGCTGGGTCGATGACCTCAAAACGTTCACCGGATGCTGCTTCTGCCCATTCCCCACCGATAAATACGCCGGTAGGGACTGCGGCGATGGCCGCCCTTGCGGGTTGGGACGAACGGCTGTCGATGAGATGGGTAGTCATGATTTTCTCAGCCCACTTTCCGGTGACGGCGTGTCGACCAGTCGCCGATCGTCCAACTCTTGCGCACGCGGCGCGTGTAGGCATACGTCAAGGCAAGGCACGCCATCGTTCAGCAGCATTCTCAGAACGTGTGCAGCACCGCGCGAAAGAACTCTGTGGGTTCGACGGCTTCGATGGCCACGGGCCCCTCGTTGGCCAGGAACTCGTAACCCGTTTCGGCACCGTACTTTTCGCCACCGACCAGCACGTTGCCGTCGAGCTGGAAGAGAATCTCGATCGACGAGAACTGTCCGGCCTCGTAGGTTGCACCTGCGTCTAGGCGGACGAACCCGAGGCGGAGGTTGCGCTCGGTGAAGTTGCCGAGCCACTTGTCCCACACGCCCGTGTCACCCTGCTGGATCCAGTCGTACGCCTCTGGGTTCATGGCGATCACGTCGGTGTACCGCGGAGGAGCGAACTCGAGCTTGCGGCCGGTGGCGTGCTCGAAGATCGCCTGCGAACCGTCCGAGGTCTGCTCCACGCCATTCTCATCGGTGTAGTGGTAGAGCCCCTTCTTGAACACACCCTTCTTGTTCAGCTCGGCGTTGGTCGCCTCACGCTGCGCCACAGAGAGATAGCCGTTGCCGCTGGCTCCACCTGCCTGCAGAACCAGTGTGCGCAAACCTTCCTCACGTTCCTGCGGTCCGTAATGGACGCTTTCCGGGAAGTAGCCGACCCAACCCTGTTCCAGGTAGTCGGTCTCCGAGTACGGCAGCCGGCCCTCGACGACGTAACGGACCTGATCGAAGTCGTGCCGGTGACGTGGAGTTCTCCATCCACCGCTACCGGTGTAGCCGGTGTTCAGGTCGTAGTTGTTGGGCGAGCCGTCCACACCGAACAGCAGATGCTTCTGTTCGAGCTTTCCCTCGCGCATTGTGCCGACGGCTTCTTCACCGGTCTCCGATGCCCTACTCACTCGCATTTTCTGCTCCTTCACCAGGTGACAATCGATCCGAACTTCGTTGACAATATCCCACAGTTCGGGATATTGTCCAGCATCAGCTAGATGCGGGTCACAATCCCGCTGACCACCGAGACACAACACACCGCGACTCCGACAAGGACCGACATGACGACAGCGCTCACACACGCCCCCCAGGATTCGGGAGTTCCCGCTTCGGCGCGCGACTTCAGCGTCGAAGATCGGGTGGTCATCGTGACCGGTGCAGGACAAGGCATCGGCCGTGAGATCGCACGACAGTTCGCTGCCGCCGGGGCTCTGGCCGTTGTTGCAGATCTCGACGAAGCCAGGGCAAAGTCTGTCGTCGGCGAAATCGAGAGCGCAGGGGGCGTCGGGTTGGCCGTGCAGGTCGATGTCGCTGACGAGCAGGCCGTGCGCGCGATGGTCGATACCGTCGTCGCAAAGTGGGGCCGTGTCGACGTGCTTATCAACAACGCATCCGTATTCGCGACCATCGAGAAGGGCCCCTTCGACGAAATTCCCGTCGCACAGTGGGAACACGTGTTGCGGGTCAACATCACCGGGACCTACCTCTGTGTCCGGGCAGTCGCGGCGCACATGCGCAAGGCGGGCTTCGGTCGCATTGTCAACATCTCCTCCGATGCGGTGACCCGTGGCACGGTGAACTACCTGCACTACGTGACCTCGAAGTCCGCACTGATCGGTATGACCAACTCGTTGGCACGCGAGCTCGGCCCCTACGGAATCACCGTCAACTGCATTCGCCCTGGGTCAGTTGCCACCGAGGTCGAAAGAGTCATCAACCCCACCGCCGAGGTGCGCCAGCGCGCGCAGTCGCTTCAATGCATTCCACGCGGAATGGTGCCGACCGATCTCGTCGGAATTATGTTCTTCCTGGCTACACCTGCGTCCGCGTTCGTCACAGGGCAGACGATTGCGTGCGATGGGGGCTACACACACAGCAGCTAGTCCACCCAACGTGCCATCTACCCCGGAGGAAGGCTCGACCATGAGGCAGTATCCCCACCTGTACATCGACGGTCGATGGGTCGAGCCCATCGCACCCCGACAGATCGAACTGATAGACCCCACGCACGAGGAAGCGTTCGCCACCGTCGCACTCGGTGGCGTCGCAGACGCGGACCTCGCGGTCGAGGCCGCGAGGCGCGCATTCGATACCTTCTCCGAGACCTCTGTCGAGAGTCGAATCGCGTTGATCGACCGCATAATCGAGGTGTACGAGTCGCGCCTCGACGACTTCTCGGAGCTCATCGCACGGGAGGTCGGCATCCCGGTCTCGAACCGTGCTCAGGTCGCAGGACCGGCCGACCACATGAAGGTTGCCCGCGACATCCTGCGCGACTATCCGTTCGAGTCGAGGGTCGGCACAGCGATCGTTCGTCGCGAACCGATCGGCGTGTGCGCGTTGGTCTCGCCGTGGAACTGGCCGGTTCAGACGGGAGTCATCAAAATCATCTACGCCTTGGCGGCCGGGTGTACCGTCGTTGCCAAACCGAGCGTCGAATCCGCTGCCAGCGGCGTACTCCTGGCCGAGGTGCTCGACGAGGCCGGTGTCCCCGCCGGCGTGTTCAATCTAGTGAGTGGTACCGGTCGCGAAGTAGGTGACCGGCTATCCCATCACCCCGACGTCGACATGATCTCGTTCACTGGATCCACTGGTGCCGGCAAGCTCGTGGGAGCTGCAGCGGCAACAAGCACTGTGAAGCGGGTATGCCTCGAACTGGGCGGCAAGTCTGCGAACATCGTTCTTCCGGACGCAGACCTCGAGAAGGCCGCACGATGGAACATCCAGCGATGCTTCGTCAACACCGGCCAGTCGTGCCACGCCCCCAGCCGAATGCTGGTGCACGAGAGCCAGATCGAGAAAGTCATTCCGTTCCTCCTCGACGAGGCGGAGCGCTTCCGCATCGGTGACCCACTTGACAGTTCGACCACCATGGGTCCGGTCGTCAGCGCTGCCCAGTTCGCATCTATCCAGGATCTGATCCGGACCGCCATCGACGAGGGTGCCGTGCTGGAAACGGGTGGCGTCGACCGACCGAAGGGCACCGACCGCGGTTACTTCGTGCAACCGACGGTGTTCACCGGAGTCACACCGAAGATGACGATCGCCCGCGAGGAGGTATTCGGACCCGTTCTGGTCGTGCTTCCCTACCGCGACCAGAACGAAGCAGTGAACATTGCCAACGACTCCCCCTACGGCCTCGGTGGTTACGTGTTCGGGGGCGATCTCACGAACGCCAAGAAGGTGGCGAACCGTATTCGCGCCGGACGCATCAGTATCAACGGCGCAGCAACCGATTCCCACACACCGATGGGTGGCTACAAGCAATCCGGCATCGGTCGCTCGATGGGCAGGCTCGGCCTCGAGGAATATTTGGAAGTCAAGTCTGTCTACGGGTTCGACGACGAGGCGAGCGACTTGCCCGCCCTGTTCGGCTGAACACACAGATCAAACAGGAGACCCAGCACATGAGCGACGAAACCCCGGTTCTACTGCACAATTTCGCCAAAGAGAAACTCTCGAGAGGCGAACCCGTTTACTCGATGACCGTACGCCTCGTACGGACGATCGACATCGCCTCGATCGCACATACCGCGGGATTCGACACTGTCTACATCGACCTCGAACACAGCAGCTTCTCGTTGCAGGACGCAGGCCAGATATGTATGGCGTGCAATCATCTCGGCGTCACGCCTTTGGTTCGCGTTCCTGACCTCGATCCGGCGCTCATCGCACGCGTGATGGACTCCGGCGCAATGGGAATTGTTGTTCCGGGTGTTGCGTCCGCCGACGAGGCGCGGGCCGCTGTTCAAGCGGTCAAGCACGCCCCTCTCGGCGAGCGCTCGCTTGCCGGGGCAGCCCCCCAACTGCTCTATCGAACACTGCCGGCCGAGCAGGTCGTGCGCGAGCTGGACCAGTCGTCGATGGTCATCGTCATGATCGAATCTCAGGCCGGTCTCGACGCGGCCGAGGACATCGCGTCGGTCGACGGCGTCGACGTGGTGCTTGTGGGAGCCAACGATCTGAGCGTCGCCCTCGGTGTCGCCGGGCAGGTGGATCATCCGAAAATTCACGAGGCGTACCTGCGAGTCATTGCAGCATGTAAGGCCGGTGGAAAGACTGTGGGAATCGGCGGAATGGGTGGTCGCCCGGACTTGATCCGTCAGTACCTGGAAATGGGTGCCGGCTACGTCTCGACCGGCAACGACATTTCGTTCCTCGCCGGCGCCGCCGTTCAGAAGCGTCAGCAATTCTCCTGACGCGGGAAAGCAGTCACATGCCCACGAAAGTATGTATTTACGGAGCCGGAGCCGTCGGGGGACACCTTGCAGGCCGCCTTGCTGCAGGTGAGGGCGGTCCCCAGGTCTCGGTCATCGCGCGAGGCCCACATCTCGCCGCGGTTCGCGAACGCGGCCTGCGGGTGCGAACCCACGACGGGGAACTGCACTCGCACCCGTTCGCCACCGACCACCCGGGCGATCTCGAGCCACAGGACATCGTTTTCGTCACGGTCAAGGCCCCCACGCTGCCGTCCATCGCCGCGGACATCGCGTCGCTGCTGCACGATGACAGCCTCGTCGTGTTCGTCTCGAACGGAATTCCATGGTGGTACTTCCACTCCCACGGTGGACAGCTGGACGGCACCGATTTACGACGACTCGATCCCGATCTCTCCCTGTTCTCGCTCATCGGTCCCGATCGCTCAGTGGGTGCCGTTGCTTACACCGCGGGAACCGTCGTTGGACCAGGCGAAATCGCTGCCACCAATCCAAGCAACAGGCTGATACTCGGCAGGCCCGACGGTCGAGTCGACAGCCGCTTGGATGCCGTCGCGTCGCTCTTCGACTCGAGCGGGCTCGAAGCAACAACCACCTCGACGATCCGCGACGCCGTCTGGGTCAAACTGTCGATGAATCTGATCGGTGGCGCGCTCGGCGTGCTGAGCAGCTCTGTCATGAAGGACGTCCTCGACAAACCACCTGTGGCAGCGACCGCGTTGACGATGGTGACCGAAAACAGCGCCATCGCACGAGCGCTGGGATGCGAACCGGCCGATCCCGAAGTCGTTCTACGTAAGCAATCGGCGTCGACTCATCTGCAGAGCGTCGTTCAGGATCTACAGGCCGGCCGGCCGATGGAGATCGACGCTCTGTTTCGAGTCCCTCTCGAGCTGGCCGCGCTGGCGCATGTACCGACACCGGCGTTGTCCTTCGTGATCGAACTGGTCATTCAACGAGCACGTGCTGCGGGACTCTATCGCGACCCGGCTTGAACCGTCGACCCACCCCTACCACTGTCAATTACGGAGATCGCACCCATGCGCGCAACGTCCGACACGATCACTCTGCTCACCCAGTACTACACGGCCATGCAGAAGAACGATCCTCGACAATTCGCAAAGTACTACGCAGAGAACATGACTTTGACGTTCGGGAACAGCCCTGAAGTCGTTGGGCGGGACAACGTCGTCTCGGCCTTCACCACCGCGCTGGACAGGGTCGAATCACTCGCACACGATCTCGTCAACGTCTGGGAAGAGGACGGAGGCGTCGTCTTCTTCGAGTCTCTCGGTCGTTGGACCTTGCGCGGCGGTGAGGTCGTCGAGATCAAGGCCGCCTCCAAGATCACCATTGTCGATGGGAAGTTCGTGGACCAGAGAATCTATGTGGACAATGCACCTGTAGACGAGGCACTGCTGCGAGAGTCGGCGACATTGGACAGCGGAAAGAAGATTCACTGATGACCGGAGAGCACCGCGAGTTTCAGTCTCGCCTGATCGTCACAGGCCTTGGCAACGATGGCCTTTCAACGATCATGAGTGACGGTCCGACGACCGACCGCCTGGTAGCCGACGGCTACACCCGGAACCACCTGTGGCAGGGAACCGAGGTTCCGACTCCGGTTACGGCTCCGAACGGCCCTCCGAGCGCCGCCGTGATTCCGCCCCCGCCGGCCGGATACAACTACGTAATTACCGCTTTCGCCCCAGACAACGAGTGGGATTACGAAGGCGGCTACGCGCGAATCTTGGCGGAATCGGGCGCAGGCGATGCGGTCGACTCGACAGACCCCCCGGGGATGCACACGACGGACACCATCGACATCGTCACCGTCATCTCGGGTGAGGCATGCGTCGTACTCGACACCGGCGAGACGGTCATGCGGCCGGGCGACACCATCATTCAACGTGGAACCAAGCATGCGTGGCGAAATCGGACCGACGAATTCTGTGTAGTCTCCGCTGTGCACATCAGCGCGACTCGCTGACTCATACCGA
Organism: Rhodococcus sp. RS1C4; assembly: GCF_002258225.1. Lineage (NCBI taxonomy): Bacteria > Bacillati > Actinomycetota > Actinomycetes > Mycobacteriales > Nocardiaceae > Rhodococcus > Rhodococcus sp. RS1C4. The sequence goes on from NZ_NOXZ01000011.1 coordinate 131,998, forward strand.
CCCGAGATTCCGGTTCCGCTGGGCGGAGCCGGAATCTTTTGTCCATCAACGTGACCGAAGCAATCGAATCCAGGGTCGGTACCCGGCACCCGAGATCTTGCTCCTTCACCACCCGCACGGCGATATTGCTGGACAGATCCCACCAGACTGTTGACTATTTCCCACATGGCAGGATATCTTCAATGATGTGAGTGCCGTCACTTGCGTAACGCCAGCAAGTGTCAGCCCTCCAACGACGCGTAGACCATCAGGCAGCGCGGCCACTGCCGCCCGCCCCGGTGCCCGCGTTTCACAGTAGAACGTGTCGCTGCCGTGACAATCACGGCTGCACCCACACTGTTGCCGAAGACCGACCGCAAGACCGGACATCGACCGATGAATGCGAACTTCCGCGGCACAGCCCATTCATTACGAAGGAGAATTTCTGTGTCCGACAAGTTGGACTCCACGCGGGTCACGACCGCTCAAGGTAGTCGCGAAGACCCCAGAACGTTTCTGTTCCGACTGACGCTGATCGCCAGTATCGGCGGGTTGCTGTTCGGCCTCGACACTGGCGTGATCGCAGGTGCATTGGTGTATCTACGCGACGACTTCAATCTTAGCGCCGTCAGCGAAGGGCTGGTCGTCACCTCGCTGCTGTTTCCCGGCGCGACAGCAGGTGCACTCTTGGGCGGTCCGATCGCAGACCGCTTGGGACGCAGAAAATCATTGGTCATCGCTGGCTTCATCTTCATTGTCAGCACAATCGTCTGTGCTCTCGCTCCGACGGTCGCAATTCTGGTCGCAGGACGAATTGCCCTGGGTTATGCCGTCGGAGTCGCATCCGTGGTCGTCCCGCTTTATCTCGCCGAGATGGCACCGGCGTCGCAGCGAGGCCGCATCGTCACGATGAATCAGTTGATGATCACCGTCGGACTATTCTTGGCCTTCGTACTCAACGCGCTACTGGCAAACCTGGTCGACAGCTCAGTTGTGTGGCGCTACATGATCGGCATTGCCGCTATCCCTGCCGTCGCCCTGTTCTTCGGCATGCTCGCGCTACCCGACACCCCTCGTTGGTATGCAAGCAAGCAGAGATGGGACGAAGCAAAGAATGTGCTCCGACGTGCCCATTCGGCAGACCGGGTCGAAGCCGAGTACGAGCAGATCTCTTCAATCGTGGAAGACGATCAAATCAAGGGCAAAGTGTCCGTCCTCGCCGTACTCAGCAACGAACCGTGGATGAAGCGCCTGATTATCGTCGGCATCATTCTAGCGGTTGCTCAGCAGACCACAGGAATCAACGTGGTCATGTACTACGCACCAACAGTCCTGGAAACGTCCGGCCTGACCAGATCCGCCGCGCTGCTCGCGTCCGTCACGGTAGGCCTTGCGATGATCATCTTCACTATCATCGGAATGTGGATCCTCGGCCTTATGGGACGACGCAAGATGATGATGTTCGGTTTCGTCGGTGTCGCGGTGTCACACTTCGGTCTCCTGGTCACGTACATGATGCCCGAATCCACCGTACGTTCGTACCTGATCCTGCTGTTCATGCTGTCGGTCACGGGCTTCATGGTGACCTTCCTCGGAACGACGGGCTTCCTGGTGCTGTCCGAACTGTTCCCCCTGCCTATCCGTGGGTTTGCCATGGGTGCCTCTCTGGGCGGGCTCTGGATTGCGAACTCACTCATTTCGTTCCTCTTCCCGATCCTCGCGGAGCGGTTCGGGTCAGTGGTGGTGTTCGGCGGATTCATGGTGCTGAACGTGCTCGCCGCACTGTTCGCGTTTCGGTTCATTCCCGAGACCAAGGGGCGCACCCTCGAAGAAGTGGAAGTCGAGATGCGAGCCCGCGGCACCGCGTCCAGTTCGTAACCTGACGCAGAGCCGACCTTTCTCACTCACCTAACAGAAGGCGAATGCCCAAAATGACTGAACGCAGATTTGCCGGAAAAGCCGTATTCGTGACGGGATCCGGCAGCGGAATCGGCCGCGCAACCGCCTTGGCCTTTGCGAGCGAGGGCGCGGACGTGGTTCTGGCCGACATAGATGCCGCCGGAAATGACGAAAGCGCCAGGCTTGCAGCCGAACACGGCGGCCGAACGATAGCCGTGCACTGCGACGTGTCGTCCTCCGCCGACATTCGTAGCGCCATCGAGCGGACCGTCGCCGAATTCGGACGGCTCGACGTCGCATTCAACAACGCAGGCATCGAACAGCCGGCCGCACCACTGGTCGACATCGAGGAAGACGAGTGGACACGGCTGATCGACATCGATCTGCGAAGCGCTTTTCTCTGCATGAAGTACCAGATTCCAGCGATGCTCAAAAACGGTGGTGGATCCATCGTCAACACGTCGTCGGGAGCAGGTGTCATCGGAATTCGAGGGCAGGCCGCATACGTCGCTGCCAAGCACGGATTGATCGGACTGACCAAGTCCGCCGCGCTCGACTACGCTGACCAGGGAATTCGGGTCAACGCGGTCTGTCCTGGCATCATCGAGACGCCCATGATGGACAGGTTCTCGGGCGGCACTCCTGAAGGCAGGGCTCGTGTGATCGGCCAGGAACCCGTGGGACGGATGGGAACCGCCGCCGAGATCGCGTCTGCGGTTCTGTGGCTCTCGTCAGACCTCGGAAGCTTCGCGACCGGTCATGCAATGGTGATCGACGGAGGCCAGACCGTAGGAATCTGATCGACCTCCCAGTATCACGAATCGCCGTCAGACTATGTGAGAGCACATAGTCTGGCGGCGATTTCCGTTGTGTTCTCGAAAGCTTCGATCACAGGGAGGTCGGGACCGGCCCCGCCCCGTCTGCGGCGTCGGCTCGACTTTGTATATCGGCTACCCCGTCCGAGATCTTCGACGCTGCGAGCTTCACGGCCGCCACCGCCCGCCGCACGTCGACGTCGCGCCGCTCGTTCACATCCCACGCCACCCCCACACTACCCAGCGCCGTTTTCTGCCCAGTGAGAACGGGTGCCGCAACGCCGCAGACCCCAGGGTTGAACTCCCCCACTGTGACAACGAAACCGTCTTTCTTGAATGCACCCAAAGTCGCACGGAAGGCGGTCCACGAGTCACCCAGACCCGCCTGCTGAATTTGCTCACGTTGACGCGGGTACAACGCCTTCAGGCGGTGATGCGGAAGGTAGGCCAATATTATTTTCGACACCGCTCCTTGAAACAACGGACGCCGTTCGCCGCGAGAAAAACGGTTGGCCGGACTGAGCGGAGCTCGGTACTCACCGACACAGAGGACCGAGTCACCAAATGGTCGACACAACAACGCCGAGTGGCCGATGTTGTCGACGAGATCCTCGAGCACACCACGGCTGGCCAGCAGAAGAGGATCGGTCTCACGAATCTGGCGATCCATCTCGATGATGCGGGGGCCGAGAGCGTACTGCCCGTTTCGCACAGCGGCGATCAACCCGGCATCGTTCAACGTCTTGATGTACCGATATCCCGTCGAACGAGAAGTATCGAGGTACCCGAGAATCTCGGCAGTGGACCACATGGGCTGGGCTTCACTGAACAATTGCAGGATGTGGAGCATCTTCTCCAGACTGCCAGCCGTGTCCGGGCTTTCCGCCACCTCATCGACGTCATTCGATGCATGAGACTGTGCCATCGTTCGAGTCCGACCCGTTTCTTCCGTCGTTCGCCGCGTACCGCTCATCCTAGTGCTTGGACCGTCATGGCGTGTAACGCCGCACGGTCGAGCGGTCAACAAAGGTTTAGCCAGTGATGCTGCCTACTTTTCCGACAGGGTAGCTCCAAAAATGCACTATAAGGCGTATATTTGTAAGCAATGCTGTCTACTAAAGAGGAGGATCGCGTGGACGATCGGGTCGATGTACTTCGAGAAGACATCGTGCTGTTCAACCGAGCAATTCGAACGAACGTCGCCGGCCACCTACTGACACCCACCCAGCTTCAGACCCTTGGGAATCTCGACCGCATCGGTGCAATGAGCGCCCGTGAACTGGCCAAAGTGGAGCGGGTGACACCGCAGACGGTGGCCAGGACGGTCACACTCCTGGAAGAGCGCGGACTGGTGACACGCATTCAAGACCCCTATGACGGTCGCGCGCAAATCATCTCGATCACCCGCGAGGGTAAGGCCAAGCTCGGAGCCGATCGTCGCAAGCGCGACGAGTGGTTGGCGACCGCACTCGACACGCATTGCAGTGCCGTGGAACGCGACGTACTCTTCGCCGCCGGAGCCCTGCTGCGCCGCCTGTCGAGCGCGCCTGTCGTCAGCGACGGCGTCGACGATCGGGCGGTGCGCGAATGACGCGGAGTACCGAAACAGGGCTGACGCGAACATCGGTTCCCTTCAGCGTCCGAGGAGCGGCCGCCACCGGAACCGTGCTTCAACCGCTCAACTCGTCCATGATCGCTGTGGCCATCGTCGGAATTGCAGCCCAGTTCGGCCCGAGCGCCAATGTCTCGTGGGTCATCTCGGCTATGTACATCACAACGGCAGTCTGCGCGCCGATGGCGGGTCGCTTGGGATCGATGCTCGGCGCTCGTCGCGTGTTTTTGGCAGGTTTGGTTTTCGTGGCGTTGGGTTCCGTCTGTGGTGCCTTCGCACCGAACATCGGGACGTTGATCGCATCGTACGTCGTTCTCGGAGTGGGTATTTCGGCGCATATGCCCAACGCAATGACCATGGTGCGTGCTTACGGAGAACTGCACGGGCAGCAAACCCGCACCGCGCTCACCACCATCGTGATGTGCGGGCAGTCTGTTGCTGCGCTCGGCCCGACAGTCGGGGGGCTTCTGGTAGGAACGTTCGGCTGGCAGTCGATCCTCTGGGTGAACCTTCCCGTCGTGGTCATCAGCGCGATCGCAGTGCTATCGGTCGACGTCGGAGACGAGGGTCGTTCGACAGTGTCCGTGCGAGAGGCACTCGGAGCCATGGACGGAATAGGGATCGCGTTCTTCGTTACCGCAGTGGCGTCGTTGATGGTGTTTCTGGCGTCGATCGCAGACACAGCCCGATGGTGGATACTCCCCGTATCCTCGGTCGCGTTCGTGCTGTTCGTCGTATGGGAACGTCGCACGATGCAACCGTTCTTCGACGTACGCACACTCGCCCAGAACCGTGCGCTGGCCGCGACCCTGGGCGGTGCGCTGATCACGTACACGTGCTTCTACTGTGTGTTTTTCGGTATTCCACAATGGCTGCAGGCGTCTCGGGGAATGACACCCATCGAGACCGGCCTGACCATGCTGCCGGTCGCCGGAGTCACCGTCCTGTCCACGGTGCTCGGAGCCCGCGTGTACGGCCGGTTCGGCGCGCGACGCACCCTTCTCGCCGGCACGGTGATGATGCTCGTCGGTGGCACTCTGATCGCCACCGTCGAGTCCAGCACCGCCCCGATCTACGTACTCCTTCTGGTCGCCGCGGTACTCGGAATTCCCAACGGCTTCCATAACATCGGCAACCAGAGCCTCATCAATGCGACGACCTCGGTCGACGATGTCGGCACCGCTATCGGGATGTACCGGACCATCGCCTTCGTCGGAGCAAATCTTGCGGTGGTCGTACTCCAGATCACTGCAGGTCCGGTTGTCGACGACGACGGCCTGCACCGTACAGGTGTGTTCATCATGGTCTGCGCCGCAGTCGTACTCGCGGGGTTGCTCGCCTACCGTCGAGCGGCGACGTCACGAGGTTGAGCACAAAAAGCGGGCCCTTTCCGTTGATTACGGAGTTACGCAACACAATCGACGGAAGGGCCCGCTTGTGCGGTCAGCGAGTCGTCACAGCTCCATGTAAACGCACTTGGTGTAGAGGTAGTTGTCCATGTGGGCAACGTTGCCTTTGGCTCCGTATCCGCTCAACTTGGTGCCGCCGAAACCGACCATGGGATCGATGTAGCCGTAGCAGTTCACCCACATCGTGCCCGTGTGCACCCCACGAACCACTTTCATGGCGGTCGACAGACCCCGCGACCACACTGCACCGCCGAGCCCGTAGTCGCTGTCGTTGGCAATATGAATGGCCTCGTCCACGTCGTCGAACGGGAGAATGGAGAGCACCGGTCCGAAGATCTCCTCGCGCGCGATACGCATATCGTTCGACACACCGCCGAACACGGTCGGTGCCATGAAGTAGCCGCTGCCGAGATCGCCGCCCAATCGCTCGCCGCCACGGAGCAGTTCTGCTCCTTCCTCACGACCGATGTCGGTGTAGGCCATGACCTTGTCCAACTGAGGCTGCGAGATGATCGGGCCCAGGGTGGCCGCGTCGTCGAGGCTGTGTCCGACTCGGATCTCGTCCATGTACTGCAGGAGTCGTTCGGTGAACTGATCGACGATGGACCGCTGAACCAACACACGCGTTCCGGCGAAACAAATCTGACCGGAGTTGGCAAACACACCCATGGCGGCACCTGGTACCGCCTTGTCCAAATCTGCATCGGAGCAGACGATGTCAGCGGATTTTCCACCGAGTTCGAGCTGCAGGCCTTTGATGTTTACGGTCGACGCCTTGATGATGTTGCGGCCGGTCTGCGTCGATCCTGTGAACGCAATTCGGTCGACGTCAGGATGACTGGCCAGCGCGTTGCCTGCATCTTTGCCCAAGCCAGTGACCACGTTGACTACGCCGGCGGGAACGCCCGCCTCGTGCAGTATTTCTGCTGTTCTCAGAACGGATAGCGACGCGTCCTCGGATGGCTTGAGGACGGTGGTACACCCACTGGCCAGCACCGCGCCGATGATCCAGAACTGACCACCCAACGGACCGTTCCACGGGATGATCCCCCCGATGACACCAACTGGAGCTTTCAACGTCATGGTGGCGATGTCGCCAGGGATGCCGTTCATCAAGGTACTACCGGAGATGTTTCCCGCTTGCGTCGAAAAGAACGACAACATCTTCATCAAGGCTGCCTTGGAGTTGCGCAACCTCGTGACCGGGGCACCCATGTCCAGCGCCTCGATCTGAATCAGTTCGTCGAAACGGTCGTCCATCATGTGCGCAACACGCGTCAACAGAGCTTGACGTTCGTAGGGCGACCAGGTGCTCCACTGACCGTGGAAGGCGCGGCGAGCCGCGACCACCGCCCGGTCGATGTCCGACTCGCCGCCTGCTCCGATCCGGGCGAGTATCTCGCCCGTCGACGGATTGACGGTTGTCAGAGTCTCTCCGGAATCAACCGGTACAATGCGCCCGTCAACGAAGGGGTGGTGCACCTCTCGTGCCAAGAAACTCTGTGCATTATCCAAAAGTACAAAATTCTGGAGATCCGTACTCACTTGCATCCTCTCGAAAATCTCCGACGACACCGCGTCGGTCGGCGGAGCCTCAACCAAATTGACGGTTCTGTATTTCGGACGCAGACTCTGCATACATGGGCCGAAACTGATTCGCGTACAAGAATTTCACATCTCGGAGCCCCTCCGGCGGATGTACGCGGACGCTCGGGTGGAACTTGGTTTGGAACCAGTCGGCTCGACAAGAGTCCTATCGAGCCGACCGGGGTCTGATACACCGGGTCATACTGGGGTGAGCGCAGTCCGTAGCGCGCTCACGATGGCATCGGTGACGGCCTTGGTGCTTGCTGTGCCACCGATGTCTCGGGTAAGAACTCCCCCAGCGGTGGTGGCTTCGATGGCGGCTTCGACCTGCCTCGCCTCGGCGTGGCGTCCGAAGTGATCGAGCATGAGGGCTGCGCTGGCGATCGCACCGATGGGGTTGCTGATGCCTTTGCCTGCGATGTCGGGGGCTGATCCGTGGACGGGTTCGAACATGCTCGGATAACGGCGTTCGGGGTTGAGGTTGGCACTCGCTGCGATGCCGAGGCTGCCAGCGAGTGCAGACCCGAGGTCGGAGAGAATGTCAGCGTTGAGGTTCGACGCGACAACGACGGACAGTTCTTCAGGGTGGAGAATGAATTTCGCGCTCATCGCATCGACCAGAACGCTCTCCGTGGCAACGTCGGGATAGTCCGCTGCCACTCGACGGAAGACCTCGTCCCACAGCACCATGCCGTACTGCTGGGCGTTGGACTTCGTGACCGAGGAGACTTTTGCGACAGTACGAGTGCGCGCCAGATCGAACGCGAAACGCATGATCCGCTCGCAACCCTTGTCGGTGAACAAAGACGTCTGCAGTGCCACCTCGTTACCGAGTCCGCGTCCACCAAGGTTGCGTCCACCGAGGCCTGCGTATTCGCCCTCACTGTTTTCTCTGACGACGACCCAGTCGAGTTCTGTGTCGTCGGCCTTGCGTAGCGGGGATTGCACTCCGGGCAGAAACTTCACCGGTCGCACATTCGCCCACTGATCGAAGTTCTGTGTGATGTTCAGACGCAGACCCCACAGACTGACGTGGTCCGGGACGTTCTCCCACCCCACGGCACCGAAGTAGATGGCGTCGTAGGCTCTCAGTATCTCGAGCCCGTCGTCTGCCATCATTTTTCCTGTCTTCGCGTAATATTCGCTACCCCAAGGAAACTCGTTCCATTCGAAGGCGAACGCACCGCCGGAGTGTCCCGCCACGACGTCAAGTACTCGCCTGCCCGCGTCCACCACCTCTGCGCCGACACCGTCGGCAGGGATCGATGCGATCCGATACGTGGTCGATTGCGACCCCACAACTACCTCCGATGTCAGACAGATCACGCTTGGTCCACTAATTAAGACTGCGCAAGCTGCCCCCGTCCAATACCAAGTTCCGATGCCCCTCATAGGCTCGACCAATAGGAAGGGTTCGACCGCAGCTAGACTGCATCGAACTCACGACCCGCACAACAAGGAGGCAGGTTCGAGTGGACGTCCGAAAGCTGAAGTACTTTCTAGCGATCGTCGACGAAGGAAGTATCAACCGAGCGTCCGACGTGTTGCTCATCGCCCAGCCCACTCTCTCTCAGGCCATCGCCGGACTGGAACGCGAACTGGGAGTCCCGTTGTTTCATCGCATCGGTCGACGACTCGTTCTAAGTGCCGCGGGCGAAGCTCTGGTAGGTCCGGCTCGCGTAGTTCTACGCGATCTAGACGACGCAGAAGCAGCTGTACACGCACTGAAAGGACTCCGAGGTGGACGCATCGACTTGATCACGATGCCATCACCAGGGATTGAGCCACTCACAACTATCCTCACCGCTTTCGGCCGGCTGTTCCCTGCAGTAACCGTGAACGCCCAAGCCGCATTCACACCTGAGGAGGTCCTCCGAGCAGTTCGCACCGGTGTCAGCGAGATCGGCATTCTGGGTTCACCCCAGCCCGTTCAGGCACCGGACCTGCACGTGGTGACCCTAGAGAGGCAACCTCTACTCCTTCTGTCGAGCCCCAACGCCGATCTACCCGACCGCCCCGAGATCGAGCGATCAGAGCTGTCCGGGCTCAGGTTGATCGCTTCTCAACAAGGGTCCCTGATGCGATCGCTGGTGGACGACATTCTTGCCAGCGGGATCCCCGTCACCATTGCCGCCGAGGTCGCACACCGGACGTCCATTCTTCCCATGGTGCTCAGTGGCTTCGGACATGCGGTCACACCCTCCGCGTGGGCAACCTCTGCCACGCAGGCAGGTGCTCGAGTTCGCCGTATCGTCCCGGAGTCCTACCTACACGTCGCTGCCGTGTGCCGACAGACACACGTGACTCCGCCGGCACGAGTTCTCATGGACGAAGCCCGAAAATACGCCGTCGAAGTACCTAAATGATGATTGCCAAGGCCTTCGCTGCACCAGAGTGATTCGCAACCACCGTAGCCGTTCTCGATATTCATCCCGCACCCGAACATCGGCAGAATCAATAACCGCGATTGATGATTCGTATTGGACATTCGCACAGTGCAACCCCTTAATAGACCTACTCGAACTGTGACCCCGGCGACAACGTGCCTCCAGGACCGGTCACTGTTATTCGAGGTAATCGCGATAGGGGTTCCTACATGCCGACCGAAACCGACGATCTGGTCCATCATTTGGCCTACGCCGCGGCCAACACGACGTTCGAGATGCTCTCGCAGGAAGCAATCGACGCCGCCAAGAAGAGCGTCTTGGACACTCTCGGGGTAATCCTCGCCGCCAGTGGCGTCGAGCCGGCGGTACGCGCAGCTATCGACCTGGCCCGAGAGGGTGGTGGTACCCCTGAGGCGTCCCTCATGGCTTTCGGAGGCAAGCTACCGGCCATCGCTGCAGCATTCGCCAACGGTGCCTTGGCGCACTGCCTCGACTACGACGATCAGACTCCCTGGGGTCAACATGCTTCCAGTTCGATCATCCCCGCCGTTTTCGCCGTCGCAGAGCGCAAGGGCTGCGTAACCGGCCAGGACCTCATCGCGGCGGTCGCGACGGGTCAAGACCTGTTCGCCCGGCTTCGGTGCAACGTCGGTTGGCGTAAGGACTGGAACCTGTCGACAGTGGTGGGGGTGTTTGCCGCCACCGCGGCAGCGGGCCGCGTACTTGGCCTTTCCGCCAGTCAGCTCGCCCACGCACTCGGCATCGCAAGCATGCAATCGAGCGGTGTCATGGAGGTAGTGGCTGGAACCGGAAGCGACCTGCGGGGTATGTACGCTGGTTTTTCCGCCCGCGGGGCAGTAACAGCCGTTCTATTGGCCGAGAAAGGCACCACGGGCGTCGACACCCTGTTCGAGGGCGAATATGGCTTCCTGAAAACATACTTCGGCGGCGTATACGACCGCGAGAAAATCCTCGAGGGCCTTGGAAACGATTACCGAGGTAGCGGAACTCTCTACAAGAAGTGGCCGGCCGTCGGTACCGCTCACAGCCACATTCACGCGACCATCGAGCTACTGAAAGAAAATGATTTGACTGCGGACGACCTCATCGAGATTCGCGTATTCGTCGGCGATTACCACGATCTCATGTGCCGTCCGCTCGAAGCACGCCGAACCCCGACGACGTTGGTCGACGCAAAGTTCAGTCTACCGTTTCTCGTCGCTGTCGGCGCAGTTCATGGAACCGTAAAGATCTCGCACTTCAGCAGCGAATCATTGAAAGACACATCTGTTTTGGCCGTTGCTCAGAAAATAGTGCCGATAAGTGATGCGTCTCTGGACTGGACTCTCGAGTTACCTCCGGGACGAGTCGAGATCGTCACTCAGGACGGTCGGCGATACGAGAAGCCCGGCACCGGGGTACCAGGAAACAATGATGCGCCGCTCTCTTGGAGCGACCTGGCCGAAAAGTTCATCGATTGTGCCGCAGTCGCCGTTATCAAGCATTCAGACGACAGTCTTGACAAGGTCGTGAACTTGATCAAGAACTTGGAGTCGCTCGACGACGCATCGGTCATAATGGAAATTCTCAGTCCTGCTGCGGGCGAGAGTTCTTCACTGAAGTACGGGACATCGTCGCAGTCGACTTCGACGAAATCCGAGGCGCGATTGTGATCGCTATCTGGGCGCTCGTGGCATTCATCGGCACGATCGTAACGTGGAATGCAGTACTCAAAAGAAACATCGGCGAGGCGATGCTTGTCGGCTTCGTCGTAGTCGGCGCATTCGCCGGCCGAGATGCGCCGCGATATATGGCGAGCGGCTTCGTCGGCGCGATTCAGGCCGAAATTACCTTCGCTGCTCTGGCGTTCATTTTCATGAGTTTCATTCTGGCGAAGACACCGGTGCTCGATCGGCTCATCGATATTCTCAACTCATTCCTCGGGCGAATGAAGGGAGGGCCGATTTACACCACGACGCTGGCTGGCGCGATTTTCGGTGCTGTTGCCCATGTCGGCGCATCCATGGCCGCAGTCGTGGGATCGGTGACTGTTCCTTGGATGAAGCGTTCCGGCGTCAGCGGAGAATTGTCCGCCACCGTCGTAGCCGGTTCAGCAGGTATGGGCTTGACGTTTCCATTCAGTGCCACGATGTTCATCTTGGTCGGATCGGCCACTGTGAGTGGCATGATGGACGCGGACGAAATCATCGTCCCTCTCGCCATCGCTGGCGTGTGGTGTCTCGTCTACCGACTTGCGCTCAATTTCTATCTGATTCGCAGGAACGGCCTGCAGCCGATCGCGGTCGAGGACCGAATTCCTACCCGACGCAGTCTTCGTGCTGGGTGGACCTCGGGCCTTCTACTGATTCCGCTGCTCGTCCCCTTGTTCCTCACCCAGGGGCCGATCGCGAACGCACTCGGTCGATACACCGACTTGGTGATGTCGAGAGCGATAAGCATCATCACCTGGATCCCCGTGCTGATGATCTTGCTCGTCCTCGTTCTCGGACGTCGACACCTGCCAAGAGACGGCAAAGGCTGGTGGAAAATACTCGGCGAATCGGCACCTCAGTTCGGAATCATCGGCACGACGCTCGTCGCTGCGTTCTCCGCGTCCGCCGTCCTTGGCCAGCTGCGCCTGCCCGAGCAGTTGACCTCGATGCTCGAGTCATTGGCCGCACCGAAATGGTTGATGGCAATCCTGGTCGGCATCATCATAGTGGTCATCGCAATCCCCTTGACGGCGTCGGCCACCGTGGCAACCGTCGGACCGGTGGCGGTCGCAGCATTGGCCGGGGCCGGGGTTCCTGCACCGATCGCGGCTGCCGCGGTGCTGGTCTTTGCATCCACCGAGGGAGCTTCACCACCGTCCGGCGCGCCGATCTACATCGCCGCAGGAATAGCAAGAATCGATCCGTCGAAGATCTTTGTGCCGCTGCTCAAGTACTACTGCATTCCAATTCTCGCTATCGGTGTGCTGATCGCGCTCGGCATTCTCCCCGTCTGAATGGATAGGACACCTTCATGTTCCGCATAGTCGTCTCGACCCTTTTCCGCCTCAGCACAGTCGTTTTTCTGGTCGGGGGGCTGGTGATCGTTCTCTGCCAGGCGGCCGGACTGATCCTCGGCAAAGGGGAATTCGTTACTCAGACTTTTGCCTTGATGAGCCCTTACGTATTCGGCAGCGCGGGAGTAGCCGGGTTGCTTGCATTCGTCATGTCGTATCTCGACGACCCCGAGGAAGACTCTACGGCCGACTCCAGCATTCGTGACGCGGCACCGGATGGAGCATCGTCCGCAACGCAATGAACGAGCCCTAACGACCAGAGGTCGGGCACCCACGGACGAATGCAAAAATTTTCTTGCTAGACAACCGCATTCATCGACGCGCGCGTGTCGACTCCAACAACTCCGTGCTGTCGATGAATGGGACCGTCCAACTGGCGCAGCCGCTGTCCCGAGGCTCCGCTTCGGTCAGCTACCAGCTGTGCCAAGATCGAGATGGCGGTCTCCTCGGGGGACCGTGCATCGAGATCGAGTCCGAGGGGTGAGTTCACACGCGCGAGCACGTGCTCGGAAAGTCCAGTAGCCCGTAGTTTTTCGAGTCGCTCCGAGTGCGTCCGCCGTGAACCGAGCGCACCCACGAAGGCAAGCTCATCCAGCTCCAGTGCGGCCATCAACATCGGGACATCGAATTTGCTGTCGTGGGTCATCACACAGACCACCGTGCGAGCGTCAAGCTTGCCTGCAGCGTATTCGGCTTTCAAATATCGGTGCGGCCAGTCGACCACTACCTCGCGCACATTCGGAAAACGTTCGGCGGTTGCGAACACAGGCCTGGCGTCGACGACGGTCACCCGGTACCCGAGCAACGTGGCAAATGCACCCAATGCCCGAACGAAATCGTTCGCGCCGGCCAAGATCATCCGCGGCGGAGGCCGAAAGGTGTGGACGAATGCTCGGGCACCGTCGTCCGCTCTGACGACAATGCCGGTCGATCCCGTTATGTGCACAGCGAGCTCGCCCGCCGGGAATTCGCTCGCTCGCCCGTTGTCTTCGGACGACTGCTGGTCGCCCAATACGAAACGCCGCGGCTCGTCGTTAAGCACCGTGACCAGCACGAACCGTCGATCCTGATTCCGAGCCACGATCAACCGATCGATCAATTGTTTGTCCGAGAGGTCGATTCGCTCTATGAATACCTCGACCTCTCCACCGCACGGTAGTCCGACCTCGATTGCGTCAGGATCGGAGTAGCCGAACAGCTCGCGCGCGGATATTCCGGTTTTGATGACCTCAAGCGCCGTATGAATTACAACTGATTCGACGCAGCCTGCCGACAACGAACCCAATGGTTCCCCATCCCCGGTCACGAGCATACTGGCTCCGACTGCGCGAGGTCCCGCCCCGGACGTGGCCACTACCCGTGCCAACGCGACTGGCGAGTTCACGATAAGCGTGCTGATGTCGTCGAGCAATTCGTACATCTACGGGCCCTCCCGGAGTGCGGCGAGTTGAAGGCCTCGACATTCGAGACCGCGCGCGATGTAATACGACCGACCAGCGGGCACCACATGTTGGGGTACATCGACCGGGCGTGATGCAACGCCTGATCGAGACTACGCCGCACTGGACGGTCGCCTCACTAATCCGGCTCACATTGAGGTTCCCTGCCAGTGCACGCCTCGCCAGTGCCTGTCCAGTTCTGCGGGACGCTGGTAATCATGGTGCTCACATTCGTGTTTTCACATTCGAAGAGTGCCAAGGAGACTGCAGTGGCCCCACAGCACGACGTCGATTCGCCCATCCCAACCCATCTTCGACGCACCATAACGCGCCGCACCTTCGTCGGCACCTCGGTTGCAGCCGGTGGAGCGATCGCGGCCACGTCCTTGTTGAACGGCTGCTCCACTGACGAGGCCGCCCCGGTCACCCCGTCCGAAACATCGTCGGTGCGCTTGACGGTGAACGGTGCCGAACGTGAACTTGCCGTTGACAATCGCACTTCCCTGCTCGACATGTTGCGAGAGCACACGGAGTTGACCGGAACGAAGAAGGGCTGCGACCAGGGCGCGTGCGGTGCCTGCACCGTCCTGTCGGACGGTCAGCGGGTGTTGTCCTGCCTGACGCTTGCCGTTCAAGCGAACGGATCCGACATCACAACCATCGAAGGCCTCGAAACCAATGGCCAATTGCATCCGCTACAGCAAGCATTCATCGACGAAGACGGCTTCCAGTGCGGTTTCTGCACCTCCGGCCAGATTCTCTCGGGAATCGGCTGTATCCGTGAAGGTCACGCCGGCTCTCCCGAAGAGATTCGAGAATCGATGAGCGGCAACATCTGCCGATGCGGTGCGTACACCAACATCGTTACCGCCATCTCCCGCGTGGCAGAACAGGGAGGTGCGTAAATCATGTTTCCTTTTCAGTACGGCACGGCTGCCGATGAGGCAGCAGCGCTGGACGCAGCCGACGGCGGCGCCCGTTATCTTGCCGGAGGGACCACCCTCGTCGACCTGATGCGTCAGACCGTCGAGCGGCCCACCCGAGTCGTCGATATCAACGCGCTACCCTACCGCGACATCGAACTCGACTCGAACCGCCTGCGCATCGGTGCCCTCGCTCGAATGTCGGAAGTTGCGGCCAATGAACAAGTGCAGGAACAGTTTCCGATGATCACCCAAGCGTTGGATCTCAGTGCCTCGGCGCAGCTGCGCAACATGGCCTCTATCGGCGGAAATCTGCTCCAGCGGCCACGATGCCTGTACTTTCGCGACGTCAATGCCAATTGCAACCGGCGTGAGCCCGGATCCGGTTGCGCCGCAATCGATGGGCGCAATCGCACATTGGCGATCTTCGGAACCAGCACGGAGTGCGTGGCAACCCACCCGTCCGATCTTGCCGTCGCGCTGACCGCGCTCGACGCCACGATCGTCACCCGAGATCGAGACGGAGAGCGTACGATCCCGATCGCCGACTTCTTCAGATTGCCCGCAGACACTCCTGACCGCGAGAACAACCTCGCCCCCGGAGCACTCATCACCGCCGTAGAGATCCCGGTCCGTCCTGACACCAGGCGATCCGGGTACCTGAAGGTGCGTGACCGCTCGTCCTACGAGTTCGCGCTGTGTTCGGCTGCTGTCGCGCTCGACATCAGCGACGGTACCGTCCGTTCGGCCAGAGTCGCTGCCGGCGGAGTAGGCACGGTGCCGTGGCGCCTGACCGGCGTCGAGGAACGACTCGTTGGACAGAGGCCGAGCCCCGAGTTGTGGAACACCGCGGCGGATGCTGCGGCAGCAGGCGCGCAACCCCTCTCCGAGAACGGATTCAAGGTGATACTGCTCCAACGCACCGTCCGACGTCAGCTCGCCAGAGTGGCGGCCCTGTTGTGACGACCCCACTGAGTGCGAGACTGTCCGGTCAACCCCTCACCCGCGTCGACGGTCGTCTGAAGGTTACCGGAGCTGCGCTCTATGCTGCAGACAACCCGGTACCGGACCATCTGCACGCAGTCCTGGTGTGCAGTACGATTTCGCGGGCAACCGTGGCGTCGATGAACACCGATGCGGCCAGCGGTCATTCTGACGTCGTCAGTGTGATCACCGACTTCCCGGGTATCGAACTCCCCTACGACATCTCTCGGGTCAACTTCTTCGGACAACCGTTGGCGGTGGTCGTCGCGAACACCCTCGAGGCAGCGACGCACGGTGCGGCACTGGTGTCCGTTCAGTACGACGAAGAACCCCAGAGCACCAATCTCGATGACGCGGCTGAAGTGGGTCGCGAACCCAGCCGAATGGGCCCCGCATACTCCCGCGGAGACGCCGACGCAGCACTCCGAAACGCACCTGTCGTCGTCGACCGCGAATATTCTATTGCCCGCAACTATCACAACCCGATGGAGATCCCCGCGACGATCGCGTCGTGGGACGGCGACCGCCTGACGGTGTGGGACAAGGTGCAAGGAATCCACTACAGCAGGGCCGCATACAGTGGCGCACTCGGAATTCCGGCCGAGAACATCCGCGTCATATCCCCCTTCGTGGGTGGCGCATTCGGTAGCGCCGGTGAAACCTGGCCGCATCAGTTTCTCGCGGCGGAGGTCGCGCGTCAGCTGCGTCGTCCAGTGAAGCTGTCACTGACGCGACCCCAGATGTACGCCGCGATCGGCTACCGCCCTACGAGCCGTCAGCGCCTGGCTCTCGGTGCCGATCGTGATGGGAGATTTCTCGCAACCGTGCACGAGAGTGAAGTCGAGGTGTCCCGTTACGGAGGCTACGAGGACTCCCCAACGGAGGGGACGAGACTGATGTACACGTCGCCGGCATACCGGTCGGCCGCCACCGTCGTTCCCCTCGATACCAGCGAGTCGACATACATGCGAGGACCGGGAGCCGTCACCGGTGCGTTCGCCCTCGAGTGCGCCATCGACGAGGTTGCAGAGCAGCTTCGGCTTGATCCGATAGAGATTCGGTTCAGGAACGAGCCTACCGTCGACCAGACCAACGGCACCCCGTTCTCCACGCGCAGACTTACCGAGTGCTTCCGCCGAGGTGCCGACGCGTTCGGATGGTCTCGACGCAACCCGACCCCCGGCACCGTACGTGACGGCGACCAGCTCATCGGCATGGGTACAGCTTCGGCGCTTTACCATACGCTTCGCTCACCGTCCTCGGCGATGGCTCGGATCAACTCCGAAGGCAGAGCCGAGATCTTCGCCGCCGCAAGTGATATCGGGCCAGGTACCTACACTGCGATGACTCAGCTGGCTGCCGACGCGCTGGGTTTGCCACTCGACAGGGTCACATTCTCCCTCGGCGACAGCAACTATCCTCAGGCCGCAACTCAGTACGGGTCACAAGGAATGGCCAGCATCGGTTCGAGCATCGAGATCACTGCGAACATGTTGCGTGATCGCATCATCAGAACCGCCGTACTCGATCCCGCATCCCCCCTGAACGGGGCGCGGCCGGACGAGATCGACATTGTCGACGGGCAGATGCAGGTACGTGGCGACTCTGGCCGAGCAGAGACCTATCGGGACATGTTGCGGCGCCGCGGCGAACCGAGCATCGAAGCGTCCGAGACCTACACTCCCGAAGACGTAAGTGCCCGGTTCTCCATGCACGCATACGGAGCCGTGTTTGCCGAGGTAGCCGTGGACGAGCTGCTAGGTACCGTGCGGGTGCGGCGAATATACGCCGTCTACGACGCTGGCCGAATCATCAACCCCAGGATGGCGCACAGCCAAGCCCTCGGCGGAATGACACAGGGCATCGGCATGGCTCTGCTCGAGTCCGCAGAAGTCGACTACCGCGACGGACGTCTGGTCAACGCGAATCTTTCCGACTACCTCGTACCGGTGAATGCGGACGTCCCCGTTCTGGACGCTGCGTATCTCGACGCCCGCGACGATATTGCAGATCCGATCGGCGTCAAAGGTCTGGGTGAAGTGGTCATGGTGGGAGTTCCCGCAGCGATTGCCAACGCTGTGTACAACGCGACGGGTCGCAGGGTGAACGATCTTCCCATCACCGTCGAGAGCATGCTCTGACCACAACATGAAGCAGGTGCGGCCGACCGCGTGTGCTAACGGCCGTACCTGTTCTCGGTCTCGGTCTATCCCGCCTAGGACGGATCGGTCGTATCCCCGACACTGATGACGGCGATGAGGTCTCCACCTTCGACCTGCGCGGCACCGGTGATTGCGAGGCGGGTGATACGGCCGCCGCGTGGTGCGGTGATTGCGGCTTCCATCTTCATGGCCTCGATGGTGGCCAACGTGTCCCCCGCCGACACCGCATCCCCCTCCGCCGCAACCATCGTGACGACTCCAGCGAACGGTACCGCCACGTGAGACGGATCGTCTCGATCCGCTTTTTCCGACGCCGGGGCGTCCGCCGCAATCGACCGGTCGCGCACCGAAACCGGGCGCAACTGCCCGTTGAGGATGCACATCACCGTCCGCATTCCGGCGTCGTCGGGCTCCGAAATGGCCTCGAGCCCGATCAGAAGCTCCACCCCCTTCTCGAGCTTCACCCGGTGCTCCTCACCCTGTCGTAGACCGTAGAAGAACTGGTTCGCCGACAACGACGAGGTGTCGCCGTACTTTTCGCGGTGTTCAGCAAGTTCCTTGGCGGGGCCGGGGAACAACAACCGGTTCAACGCTTCTCGACGGACCGGTCCGGCTGTGTCGAGTGCTGTCTCGTCGTCGAGTGTCAGGGGTGCGTCAGGGCGTGCCCCGGTTCGTCCGGCGAGCGCCCGTTCTCGGAACGGCTCCGGCCATCCACCGGCCGGTGTCCCGAGGTCGCCGCGCAGGAACCCGATCACCGAATCGGGTATGTCGTACTTTCCGGGGTCCATTGCGAAGTCATCGACGCTCACCTGCGCACCTACCAGGTGCAGTGCGAGATCGCCGACCACTTTCGAACTCGGTGTCACCTTGATCAGTCGCCCCAGCAGCCGATCCGCGTCGGCGTAGGCCCGCTCCACCAGCTCGAATCGATCTCCGAGTCCGAGCGCGATGGCTTGCTGGCGCAGGTTCGACAGCTGACCGCCAGGAATTTCGTGCCGGTACACCCGCCCTGTCGGCGAGGGCAGCCCGGACTCGAACGGCGCGTACACCTTTCGCAGAGCTTCCCAGTACGGCTCCAGATCGCACACGCTCTGCAGCCTCAAACCGGTATCGCGTTCGGTGTTCGCCGCAGCCGCCACGATGGCCGACAACGCCGGCTGAGACGTCGTGCCCGCCATCGGAGAGGACGCACCATCGACAGCGTCCGCCCCGGCCGTCCACGCAGCGAGGTACGTCGCAAGCTGCCCACCGGGTGTGTCGTGAGTGTGCATGTGCACCGGAAGGTCGAAGTTCTTGCGCAGCGCGCTCACCAAAGTGGTCGCCGCCGGTGCCCGCAACAGACCCGCCATGTCCTTGATCGCCAACACGTGCGCGCCGGCGTCGACGATCTGCTCGGCAAGCTTCAGATAGTAGTCGAGGGTGTAGAGGTCCTCTCCGGGGTTCGACAGGTCACCGGTGTAGCTCAGCGCCACTTCCGCTACGGCAGTGCCAGTTTCGTGTACGGCGTCGATGGCTGGTCGCATCTGGTCGACGTTGTTGAGCGCGTCGAAGATACGGAAGATGTCGACGCCGGTCTGCGCGGCCTCCGCCACGAACGCGGACGTCACCTTCTGCGGATACGGGGTGTACCCCACGGTGTTGCGACCTCGCAGCAACATCTGGAGACAGATGTTGGGCACAGCCTCGCGCAGGGAAGCCAGCCGCTCCCACGGATCTTCGTGCAGGAACCGCAGCGCCACATCGTATGTCGCGCCGCCCCACGCTTCGATCGAGAGCAGCTCCGGTGTCGCTCTCGCCACGTAGGGTGCTACGGCCATCAAACCAGTTGTACGTACACGCGTCGCCAATAACGACTGATGCGCATCTCGGAACGTCGTGTCGGTCAACGCAAGCGCTTTCTGCTCACGTAGTGCGCGGGCGAAGCCTTCCGGACCCAGTTTTTGGAGACGTTGACGACTACCGTCCTGCGGGGGAACCGTCATGTCCAGTCCCGGCAATTTGTCTCTCGCGTAGACCACGGTCGGGCGACGGCCGTGCGGCATGTTCACCGTGATGTCCGCGAGGTAGCTGAGAATCTTTGTGCCTCTGTCACCGGAGGCGAACGACGTCAGCAGACCGGGCCGCTCCTCGATGAACGAGGTCGTGATGTGTCCGGCTCGGAAGTCGGGATCTGCCAGAACGCTCTGTAGGAACGGGATGTTCGTGGCCACGCCACGAATGCGAAACTCGGCGATTCCCCGCCGCGCGCGGGCGACCGCGTCATCGAAGGTGCGGCCACGGCAGGTAAGTTTGACCAGCATCGAATCGAAATAGGCGGAGACCTCCGCACCGGTGGTGGTGCCACCGTCCAGACGCACACCGGCCCCACCAGGCGTCCGGTACGCGGTGATCCGCCCGGTATCGGGGCGGAACTCGTTCGCCGGATCCTCCGTGGTGATACGGCATTGCAACGCCGCCCCACGAATCGTGATGTCCTGCTGCCGAAGCCCCAGATCCGCCAACGACTCACCCGACGCGATCCGCAACTGCGACTGCACCAGATCGATATCGGTGATCTCCTCGGTGACCGTGTGCTCGACCTGAATACGCGGATTCATCTCGATGAACACATGGTGTCCGTCGCGATCGACCAAGAACTCCACGGTCCCAGCGCACGAGTAACCGATCTTCTTCGCAAAGGCGACTGCGTCCCCGCACAACCGAGACCGCAAGGCGTCGGTGATGTTGGGGGCCGGTGCAATCTCGACCACCTTCTGGTGGCGACGCTGCACCGAGCAGTCTCGCTCGAAGAGATGAATGACGTTGCCATAGGTGTCTGCGAGGATCTGTACTTCGATGTGCCGGGGCTCGATCACTGCTTGCTCGAGGAATACCGTCGCATCACCGAACGCCGACTCCGCCTCGCGCGCAGCAGCTTCGATCGCTTCGCGCAGACCTGCGATCTCTGCCACCCGACGCATGCCGCGGCCGCCACCGCCCGCGACCGCTTTGACGAACACCGGAAAGGTCATGGTCTCGGCTGCCGCCATCAACTCGTCGACGTCCGAAGACGGTTCCGACGACGAGAGCACGGGCAGACCCGCGGCCTTCGCCGCTGCTATGGCACGAGCCTTGTTCCCCGTCAGCTCCAACACATCGGCAGACGGGCCGACGAAGGTGATTCCCGCTTCTGCGCACGCGGACGCCAGATCGGGATTCTCCGACAAGAATCCGTAGCCCGGGTAGATCGCATCTGCGCCGGCGCGGACCGCGGCATCGACGATCTTGTCCACCGAGAGGTAGTTGCGAACCGGGTGGCCCGGCTCACCGATCTCGTACGCCTCGTCTGCTTTGGTGCGGTGCACCGAATTTCGGTCCTCGAACGGGAACACCGCAACGGTGCCCGCTCCGAGCTCGTAGGCAGCACGGAATGCTCGAATTGCGATCTCGCCACGGTTGGCGACCAATACCTTGGAAAACATGCGGACAGCAAACCCCTCGACGAACTGGAATCGGACTGTTGAGTCGTGCAGAACTTCAGTCGGTCACAGGTGGGTACCACTTCTGCATGAGGTCGGTCTGATCGGCGGAGCCCCCGAGTCGTTCGACTGCCTCGTCCATCATGTCGGCGATCAACGATCCGACTCGCAGTTTCTGCCCGACGTGGTCTGCCAAAGCCCCGGCGAGATGCGCGTCCTTACGCATCAATTCGAGCGTGAAGCCCTGCTTCAAGTTGGGGAAGACGATCTCGGGATACGTGTAATCGGTGACGTAGCTGCGCCCGGACGATACGTTGAGGACGTCGATCATGACGCCAGGGGCGATTCCGTATCGCTCTGCAAGAGTGATCATTTCGATCGTCGCGAACCGGTTGCAGTGGTTCAGAAGGTTGTTGACCAGTTTCGCGGCGTGTCCGGCACCTACCGGCCCCAGGTGAAACACATTGGAGGTGATTGTGTTCAGCAGCGGCTCGGCGCGGGCGAAATCCTCGTCGGTTGCGCCGACCATGAGGGTGGCCAGACCGTCGTAGGCGCGTCGAACCCCGCCGGCGATCGGTGCGTCGATGTACGAGATCGACTTTACGGCGAGGTCACGGACGAGCCCCTCGTCGACGATGGGCGTGCTGCTCGTGGTGTCGATGACGAGTGAACCCGGACCCATCTTCTCGGCGAGGCCGCCGTCGCCGAGCAAAAGCTTCAGTACGTTGTCGGGGCCGGGAAGAGACAGGAACACGACGTCGCATGCAGCGATCTCGTCGAGTGGTGCGAACCTCGCTCCTCGTTCCTCGAGGGGGATTGCGAGGGCGGGGTTCAAGTCGTTGACCAACAGCGTGCTCGTGGCAACGAGTCGAGACGCGATGGCCGACCCCATCGCTCCGATGCCGACGAATCCAATAATCTGCGACAAGAGTCCGCTCTCTTTCGTAGGTCTGACAATTTAGATATTGCTATTCTTTG
This sequence comes from Rhodococcus sp. RS1C4, assembly GCF_002258225.1. Lineage (NCBI taxonomy): Bacteria > Bacillati > Actinomycetota > Actinomycetes > Mycobacteriales > Nocardiaceae > Rhodococcus > Rhodococcus sp. RS1C4. The sequence goes on from NZ_NOXZ01000011.1 coordinate 154,697, forward strand.
TTCTGGTTGTCAATGCAGTTAAGCGTTCCTCGCGACGTGATCGCGCCGATGGTTCCCCACGTCATCGAGCAGCCGTTCAACATGACCAGGTAAGCAACGAGAACGACGGCCCGGTTTTCCATGTCGGAGGCCGCATCCATCCGAACGCGGTCACCGCGATTGCCAGATTGCCAGTGATGAAGATCTGCTTCCGACCGACGCGGTTGCTCAGCGCACCGAAGAAGATACTGACCGCGATCACCCACTCGGCCGCCGCAATGATGATCACGAGCAACTCTTTTCGGGTGAAACCATGGTTGGAGCCGTACGACAGCCCGAAGACGGTCGCAGAGTAGGAGGTCACCGAGTTGCCCACGGCTGCAACCGCTATCAAAAGAACAGCCATCTTGTGTCGACTAAGAACGGCCAGCGCGGGGGCCGGCGAGACGACATGAAACTCGAGCAGGGCCTCGAACTCGGGGCTCTCCTGCAGACGCGACCGAATGATCAACCTGAGGATGACGAGCACCCGATCCCCGAAGTGACCGAAGACGACTCCACCCAGTGGCCGAGCCACGAATGCGACGCCGAAGGTCGCGAGCGAAAACAGCGTGCCTGTCACCGGATCGGAATTGGGGAAGAACGCCGTGCCGAACACAGCGCGGCAGCGGTTCCGTAGATGACGAAGTCGTAGTACTCGATGGTGGTGCCCATCAAGCTGGCGATGCCCACCCCTAAGACGTCATTCCTGGAAGGTGTCTGGACACGGTGTACCTCAGTTCCACTGGTTGCTTGCGAGACACTCGCGCAACTCGACCTTACGAATCTTTCCGCTCATGGTCTTCGGCAAGTCGTCGACCACGATCACCCGTTCTGGGCAGTAACGCTTGGCCAAGCCGGACTCGATCAAGAAGTCCCGCAACGATTCCACCGTCACTGTGGTGCCAGGTCGACACCGGACGAAGGCGCACGCGCGCTCGCCCAGCCTGTCGTCGGCGTACCCGACCACAGCCACATCGGTCACGGTCGGATGGCGGAAGATCTGGCTCTCCACGGATCCGACCGGAATATTCTCGCCGCCGCGAATGATGATGTCCTTGGTCCGGCCCGTGATCGTCACCGAACCGTCCGAGTGGTGGACCGCCGTGTCACCGGTGGCGAACCAACCGCCGTCGTCGAACGCCTCCCCGGTCGCCTCGGGACGATTGTGATAGCCGACGAACATGCCCGTACCGCGCAGCCAGAGATCGCCCATCTCACCGTCGACCGCGTCGTCGCCTTCGGCGGTACGAACGACGACCTCAGCACTCGCGAGCGGTATACCGTCGGTTGTGCTATTGATATCTTCGAGACCCGGCTTGCCGGACACGGCGATACCGAACTCGGTCATTCCCCACGCGGGGATCACGGAGCATCCGAGCGCCTCTTCCGCCTCGCGCATCAGCGGGCGTGGGATGGGTGCGCCCGCCACCGCGATCAGGGCGAGATCAGGAGCGTTCTCGCGACGAAGCTCGGACGTACGCAACAGGTCGATCAGGAACGTCGGAGAGCCCACCATGGTGGTGATGCGCTGCGATTCGATGACGCGAGCGCCGACCTCGGGACTCCACTTCTCCATGAAGACAGCGGTTCCGGCGAGGTGAACAGTGAACAGCGCTCCCCAGAAGAACCCAGTCGAGTGCCCTACCGGTGACATGACGAGATTTCTGAACGGCCGACCAAGCGACTCGGGACCAACGTGAACAGCCCACCCACGAACCACGACATCGAGGGTGGCGTGCAGGTTCATCACGGCCTTGGGTTCGCTCGTCGTCCCGGAAGTGAAAGCGAGCTGAGCAACGCCGAGGGGATCTGCCGGCACCTCGACGAATGCCTCCGCTTCCCCCAGAAGCGCGTCGAGCGACACGGTCCCCTCGACCGGCTCCCCGACGACCACGATCGTCAGATCGTCGTTCTGACGGATCTTCTCCGACAGGGCAGTGGTCACGACGTCGGTGGTCCCGTGGAAACGAGAGACGACAAGCATCTTCGTTCCGGTCGCACCGGTCATCGACTCCACTTCGTGCGAGCCATATGTGATCGGAAGGCCCGAATACGTCGCTCCCGCCCTCAGCACGCCGTAGACGACGCCAAGGAACTCCGCCGAGTTCGTCATCATCACGGTCACCACGTCGCGTGGTTTCACACCGTTGGCCTGCAGACCGGCTGCGATCCGTCGGCTCATCGTGTCCAGCTCGGTATATGTCGACTCGCCGACGGTTCGCCCTGTGTGGTCGACGCTGACCGCCGCCACCCTGTCGGGATGGCGGGCGACCGCGTCATCGAGGAAAGCCCACAACGACTCCGGCCGCCACTCCCCCTCGTCCAACCGGCGGAGCGCTTCCTCGTGCGTGACGACCGAACCGTCGGGCAACCCTCTGGTCACAGTGTTCATCGTGCTGCCGGGACGCCGACTCGCATCGTGACGATGCTGCTGTCGCGTGCCGACTTTCGGGCCTCGACATCGAAATCCGGTGTCGCACAGAAGAACAGGGTGCGACCGTCCTCGCCACCCAGTGCGCACGCGAAGACACAAGAGCCCGGGTCGACGTTCTCGACGATTTCACCGTCGACCAGGCGAAGCAGCCGATCCTGTCGGATGTCGGCGAGCCACACACCGCCCTCGGAATCTATGCACGACCCATCAGGGGAGACCGTCAACTCCTTCATCGCGTCGTCCGCTGACCGCGACGTGGGTAGCGACCCGAAGGTCGCCCACACCCGTCGGTTGACGAGCATTCCCGAGTCGGTCAAGTCGAACGCCGTGATGCGATTGCCAAACGTCTCGTTGACGAGCATGACGTTGTCGTCGGTGATCACACAGCCGTTCGGGAACCACAGGTCGTCGGCAACGCGAGTGATTGTCCCGTCCGGATCGACTCGGTGAATGCAGCCGCATCGCATGTCCTCGCCTGCATAGAGGTCGAAACCGAAATCGCCGAGGTACGCCCGCCCCTGAGTGTCGACGATGATGTCACCGAGGAATCCGCCGACATAATCGGACAGATCCGCGTGCACGACGAGGGTCCCGTCCGGTTCCCGCCGGAGCAGTGTCTTGTCCATCATCGACACGATCAGCAAACGACCGTCGGGGAGCCACCCGAGACCCGACGGTTGATTAGGCACCGTCGCTTCCTCTCTCAGGTCCGAGCCGTCCTGGCGTGCCGACTGAACCTTGTGGGTGTACAAATCGGAGAACCAGATACGGCCGTCGTGCCAGCGCGGCCCTTCTGTGAACGTCAGTCCGGGAACGATGGTCTCGAATTTTTCGGACACAGTGGACTCCTCAGTGGTGGTTTCTGTCCGAATGCTCATGCTTCGGCGCGCCTCCGTCCGCGTTGAGCGTAGGCGTAGGTGCCGACCGCAATCAGCAGAATGAATCCGTATATTGCCTGCCGCGACGAATCCGGGATGTTCAGCAACGGCGTGACGTTGTTCAGAAGCGAGAGGAACAAGGCTCCCAACATCGCGCCGATGAACGAGCCGCGGCCGCCGGTGAGTACCGCGCCACCGAGGAACACCGCCGCGAAACAGGTCAACGTGTATCCCGAGCCGACCGAGTTCGATCCGATACCGGTCTGCGACGCCAGGAACACGCCGGCGACGACAGCACCGAATGCGCAGACGAGCAGTCCAATGGTTCGCACACGAGCGACCGGCTGGCCGACACGTCGGCTGGACTCGATGTCGAAGCCCGTCGCACGAAGTGCGAGACCGGCCGCGCGGCGGTACAGCCACCATTCGCCTGCCAGTGCTACGAGAACGAGAACGATGAAGGCGGTGGGGACGAATCCGACACCGAGAGCGAACAAGTCGTACAACTGGGGTGCGATGACACCTTCGGGAGTGGGTCGCAGAACGATCGCCAATCCGGCGATGATCGCCATGGTCGCCACGGTCGCCACGATCGGGTTGATCTTCAGCTTTTCGATCAGCAGCGCATTGAGACCGCCGACCGCCAACGCGGTGAGCAGGAGTAGCGGTATCGCCACCATCAGGGTGCCCACGGACAAATCCGGTAGCACAAGGGAGGCGATCACCACCGTCAGACTCATGGTCGATCCGACCGAGATGTCGAGACTGCCCGAGATCATCGTGTACTGCTGTCCCAGGGCGACGAATGCGAGCGGCAACGTCAGCAACATCAAGTTGGCCCAGTTCTGCGGTGTCCAGAAGACATCCGACTGCGTTCCCGTGTAGATCGAGACCAATGTCAGAAGGACAAGCAGCATGGTGACGGGCACGTACGCCGGGGCCTTGGCCAGTAATCTTCCGAGCCAACTGGGACCGATCGGAAGCGAGGACACCTCCTCGTCGACGTCCACTGCGCCCACGAACGAGCTGACGATCGCGGATTCGGTTGTGGGACAATTGATTTCCTCTATCACCGCACCCTTGGACATGACTACCACCCTGTCGCACAGGCCTGCGAGTTCCGACGAGTCCGAGGAATTCACCACGACGGCTACACCGGACTCGGCCGCATTCGCCAAGAGCCGATAGATGTCCAAGCGAGCCTTGGCATCGACGCCCTGTGTCGGCTCGTCGACCATGAGGACTTTGACCTGCTTCATAGCCGCGCGCGCGAGGACCGATTTTTGCGCGTTGCCGCCCGAGAGCCCGCCGATGGGCTGGTAAGGGGACACTGTCACGATTCCCAGACTGGCTTTGACGTCCTCGAAGCTCCTGCGTAGTCGCCCGGGCAGAGCCAAGCCGAAGGGTCCGGCGTCCGATCCGAGCTGGGTGGTGGCGTTGGACATCACCGACAGCGGAAGGAACACCGATTCTGCCGCCCTGTCACCGCTTTGGAAGCTGATTCCCGCGTCGAGTGCGGATGGAGGCGACAACCGCGAGATGTTCTTGCCGTCGATCGATACCGAGCCGCCGGTCTGACCGATACCGATCATCCCGCGCAGAGCAGCCCGCTGGCCGTTACCTTCTGCGCCTGCGACGCCGACGATCTCGCCCGCGCACACAGTGAAGTCGATGGGTCCGTACCCGGGACCCGACAGATCGGTGACCCGAAGCCTTTCGGCCGCATCCGAATTCACACGCTTGCGTTCCGGGAACTCGAGTGCGGTCGGCGCACCGACCATGAGTTCGACGATGTCGTCGACCTCCCACTCCCCCGAATCGAAGGTGCCCTGCCCGATGCCGTCGCGGATGACCGTGATCCGATCGGCGAGGCGTCGCACTTCATGGAGGCGATGGCTGACGTACACAATGGCAGTGCCGTCCTCCCGAGACTGGCGGACCAGGCCCTCCAGATGCTCTGCGTAGCGCATATCCAGGGCCGCCGTCGGTTCGTCGAGCATCAGCACCAGTGGGTTGTGGCACATCGCTTTCGCGACTTCGAGAAGTTGGCGTGCACCGGGACCCAGTGCGACCACCGAATCGGACGGCTTGAACGGAAGATCGTATTTCGCCAGCAGTCCGGTCAGATTCTCCGGCGGTGTCTCGCCGATCGAGTGGAAGGACAGTGCGATATTCTGCTCGACCGTCATGTTCGCGATCAGGGAGGTGTCCTGGTAGGCGACCATCAGCCCCAACATTCGTGCCTGGCGCACCCCGCGGCCACCCAGTTCTTCCCCGCCGATGATCACGGTGCCCTGATCGGGCACGACCACTCCCGATGCCGACTTGATGAGTGTCGACTTGCCCGAACCGTTCTCGCCCACCAGGGCGTGAACTTCACCGGGAAGCACATCGAAGGACACAGCGTCCAACGCACGAACTCCCGGATACGTCTTGGTGACGTTGCGCATCACCAGCGCGGGGGTCCGATCCGATTTTTGCGTCAGCTTCTCGCGGGTGCGGACCGAGGTGTCACGATCGTTGTTGTTCATGCCAATTTCTTCTTCCGGATTGATGGCCGCGGGCATCATGACGCCGACAGTGCGAGTCGAATTTGTTCAGGGGTCAGCAGGCTCGGCACCGGTGTGCTCGCGGGGATGGAGCTGTCCATCTGATCGAGAATGTCGCCCACCGGAACAACAGGATTCGGTGAGACCATTTGTTGGTCGACGTCCTGCCCGGCCCTGAGCATGATTCCGGCCGTCACCGCGATGCGGCCTGACCAAACTTGACTGTTGGTGATGAACCCGACGGGCTCGAGCCCCGCGTCTCGCGCCTCCGAGAACGCCGTCAACCAGGACTGGTTGACCACGTCGGACATCGTGACCGGCGGAGTCACACCGCGGTCGATGAACGGACGCACGAGATCCTCGGGGGTGTAGTCGTAGACGACAGCGCCCGGATTCTCACCGGAGGCAAGAAGGGCATTGGCCGCTTGCGATGTGCCCTGCGGAGTCCACTGAGTGAATCCCTCCACGGACTTCTCCCAGCCGTTGTCGGCCATCGACTGATCGAGGCACGGCTGCCACACAGCTGCGTTGCCGTTGCCCGGAATTCCCGTGTAGAGCGCGTACGTCTCGGAGGATGACCCGGCGGCGGCGATCATGTCGCCGGCCTCGGCGTAGGTCTGGCACAGATCAGGAACGACCTGGGCCGACACCGTGGCGGCGAGGTCGGCCGGGAGCGGAGTCTGCGCCTCCACCACCAGGATCCCGGCATTCTTGGCCTGCTCGAGCACCGGCCCGATCGCGCCGCCGTAGATCGAATTGATCACGATGACGTCGACCTGCTGGACGACCAGGCTGCGGAAGTTGGCGAGGAACCCGGCGACATCGGTCGAGGTGTTGTAGATGAATCTGCTGACCTGCGGCGACGCGATGGCCTGAGCGGTGATCTCGGCGCGGAAGATGCTTCGCCACGGGTTGACGTTGTCGTTGGCGAACGCGACGGTCATCGATCCTCGACCCGTCTCACACGTGTTGTTGTCGAGGCAGTCTGCGTAGACGGCGTCCAATTCGGGGGTGAACGGAACCGAGGCGACGGCCATCGTGTTGCGGATGACCGGGTTCAGGGAATCGGCGGGGATGCTCTGTAAGAACGCCTTGTCGATGGTGGCCTGCAGGGCAGCCGGATCGGCCACGTCAGCAGAGACCGGCTCGACCACACCGCGTTCGACCACGGCGGAGGTTGTGCTGGAACAGCCGGCACCGAACACCAGCAGCGGTACGAGGGCTGCCAGGTACAGCCAACGGGGTCCACGCAGTCGCGCAGTAATCATCGAACTCTCCGGATGTCGTGAATGTGGGTGCGAACGTCCAGCCTGATCGGTCATTTCTTCACCCGCATGGCCCCGGTGATGCGGCGCAAGCCGCTGGCACCGAAAGTCGCCAGCGTGATCGCTGCCACCGCAGTGACCAGTGCAATGCCCTGCACCATTGTTCGGGCACCCGCCGATAGGCCGAGGATCGCAAGCACTTGATCCAACAGCTGAAGGAACAGGCTGGCCACGACCACGCTGAGGACACTTGCCGGTCCGCCTGCGAAGATCCCGCCTGCGATGCCGACTGCGGTGACCGTTGCCAGCTGATATGGCATTCCGATGCTCACGTCGGGGGTACCGACGAAGCCGGACACGAGTACACCGGCGATGCCGTAGAGCAGTCCTGCGGCGGCGAAGGCGGACACGCGAACGGTGGTGACCCGCACTCCCAGCGCCCGCGCTGCCCGTGGGTTCGACCCGACCTCGGCGACTCGGCGACCGGCGCGCGTGAGGTGCAGAGTTCCCGCGACGAGCAGGGCCACCACGACTGCGACGAGGAAGCATGCGTTCACTCGGAGGATCGACGTCTGAGTGAAGTCCTGCAAGACCTGCGGCGCAAGACCGGAGAGCGAGAACGAGACGCCGGTCAGGTAACTGATCAGACCGCTCACGATGCCGAACGTGGCCAGGGTGACGATCAGCGAGTTCAGCCCGAGAGCGGAGATCAGAACGCCGTTGACGACACTGATGGCGATGGCCGTCAGGATCGCCGCGACGATGACGAGCGTGACATTCGCTCCTTCACCACCGAAATGGACCACGATGCCGGCGACTGCCGCGATGATCGCCGGTACGGACAGATCGATTGCGCCCAGCATGATGATCAACATCTGGCCGAGAGCGGCCAGTGCCAACACACCGGTAAGTGCGGTGACAACCCAGATGGAGTCGCCCGACAGTGCCCGCGGAGTCGCGAGGAGGGCGACGACGACAAGAAGCCCAAGCGCGCCCCATGCTGCGAGGTAGCGGACCGGATACCGGTACTTGAGATCGGTGAGCACGCGCTGCCTGCTACTGCGGGACGCCCCCGCAGGCCCACCACCCTGAATAATCGTTGACATCTGCCACACTTTCTTTACAGTCGGTCAAAAGTGTGACCGAGTGATTGAAGTCATACTATTACTTAAGTGTGGCGCTTCGTCAACGATCGATCGAAGCTCGCCGAAATCTGGTCGTGCCACGCCGAGGCGGATGCACGCCGAAGACCCGACCGCACGATCAGCGGTCGGGTCGATCAGTCTTCAGTTCAGGACATCAGCCGGTGAACGAACGCTCAGACAGTCCCGTACACCCGGGCAACGACAGCGCGGGCACGAGCTACCACGGGCGGGTCGATCATCTTGCCGTCCAAGGCCACGACTCCTCCCTCGCCATCGACGCCCTGTGCCTCGACCACCTCGAGCACCCTTGTCGCCCATGCTAATTCGTCGGGTGACGGTCGGATAGCGTCGTGTACGGTGCCGATCTGGCGCGGATGTATGCACAGCTTCGCACCGAGACCGAGAGCGAGAGCGTGAGCGACATCGTCCGAGAGCTGCGCGGCGTCGTCGATACTGGCGGTGACGCCATCCACGGGTGACGCGAGTCCCGAAGCCGCACTGGCAAGCACCAACTGAGAACGCGTGTGCCGGAAAGCGTCTCGGCAGTCCGGATCTACGCCGAGCGCCACAGCAAGGTCCATATGGCCGAGAGCGAGACGAGTTACTCCGTCGGCTGCAGCGATGCGCTCGGAGTTCGCCACACCCCTCGCCGTCTCGATGAGCGGCACCAAAGGCGCAGACAGCTCACGGTGAAGCGACGCCAGCTTGGCCGCGGAGTCCGCTTTCGGCACCATGATCGCAGCACCACGACCGCGCATCGCGCGGACCTCGGTGCCGTGCCACCGCGTTCCGTGGGCATTGATGCGAACCATCGTCAACGCACCGTCGACACCTGCGTCGGCTCTGGTCAACCATTTCTCGACAGCACCTAAAGCCTCGTCCTTGTCGGCAGGCGCCACCGCGTCCTCGAGATCGAGAATCACCACATCAGCGCCGGCCGCGTGAGCTTTGCGGAACAGTTCCGGCCGAGAGGCGGGGACGAACAGGAACGATCGCGCGGCACCGACTGCATCTGCGGCCCTCATCGCACGAGCACGATCGGGCGCCACGCGAGAACTTCGTCGAGTTCGCCGTCAGCATGCCTGCGGAAGGTGGTCACCTTCAGTCCGAGTGCATCGATTCCGGAAGGGTGCGAGGTCACACTTTCGATGGCCACCGTCGACGCCAGAACGTCACCCTCGTGAACCGCAGCGAGGTGGTCGCACCCGTGCCATCCCGCGACCGCGACGATCCCCGGTATGGCCTGACACACATGATGAAATGCGAGCCCGATGGTGTGCCCGCCGTACACGAGTCGGGAACCACCGCCGGCAGCACTGTCGTGATGCACGCGCGCAACGTTTCCTGTCAGACGCGCCAGTTCGGGTGCGCTGGAGACGACGTCGCCACCAAGAACGCGCAGTTCTGTTCCGATCTTCCACGGCATCCTGGTCGACCGGGGAATGCCGGCTATGTCCCAGTCGGTGATCGAGGCGAACATATCGGTCTCCAGAGGGAGGTCGTTCACCGTCGCGATGTCGTCGGCACTGTCCGTCGGCGGGGCTCCGGGCGACAGGAGCAACATGGCGCACCGTCGATAGTCCAGGACTGTGCGTCCACGTTCGTCGACCGTCGTGATGCGCAGAACTGCCAGTCCGGTAGGAGCCCGCGAAGCCTTTCGTGCATTTTCTCTCAGTGCTTCCACCACAGCCCTGGTCCGCAGAGTGTCGCCGATGGCGGGAAGTCGGTGAAAGAACAACCCACGGTAGAACAAGTTCGCCCGCACGTGCTGGGTCGCCGGCGTGGACTGGCCGATCGAGACATCCCACACGAGTGCAGGGCTCGCCAGTTGGCCACCGGTGACAGTTCGCGCTCGCTGCCGATCGAGCGAAAGCGCAAATCGATTGCCAACGATGGACTGATGGACGGCTGCCATGCCCTCGGTCAGGGTGACGGCCGGCGCCTTGTCGAACATTTGCCCGACCGTCAATTCATCGAAAAATGGACTGCGCTCGGTCGTGAGACGCTCACCTGCCACTGCCATCCGTTACTCAACCTTCACACATCGACAACATGAACAGCTAGAATACTGTCAGATATTTATCATATTGAACATCCTTCACCACTAGACCGAAGATGCGCAGTTGCACAAGTGAGCGTCGAGCGCCCAAAAACTCGTTCGATCGACAGCATGGGAGACTGTAAGACCATTGATGTGTCAGACGACAACGCGAGCACTTCATCAACGCCGACTGGAGATCACATGCCTTCAACCCCAACCAGTTCTTTCAAAGCGCGTCAAGTAACTCGTCCCCGCGATCAGGTGGAAGAGCAGTTACGCGAGGCAATCCTCGATGGGCGCTTCAAACAGGGCGCCAAGCTCCCGCCCGAGACAGAGCTTGCTCAGCTGTTCGGAGTCAGCCGCCCGACCGTCCGAGAAGCACTCGGCGCACTCGTGAGCTCAGGGCTCATACGCAAAATCCCTGGAGTCGCGGGTGGCAGCTTCGTCAACACGGTGACACCCCATTCACTGAGCCAGATGCTCAGCGAATCCATGGACACGATCGTCCGGATCGGCGCTCTGGACATAGCGGAAATTACCGAGGTGCGCAGGCTTCTCGAAATTCCGGCTGCCGAGTGGGCCGCGCGCAACCGAACCGACGAAGACGTTGCCAAAATTCGCAGTGTCATAGAACTACAGAAGAACATCACGATCGACGATCCGGAGATTCCGGAGTACGACCTTCGCTTCCACACCGCGATCGGCTACGCATCGGGAAATCGCCTGCTCGCGGCTTTCATTTCATCGGTGCACGACGCCACCCACCCCGCCCAGTTCCTTGACGTGACGCCCGAGGTCGCAAAGAAGACGGTTCGTCAGCACATCGCCATCGAGGCAGCGATCGAGGCTCGCGACCCGGAGAAGGCCGGCGCGGCCATGCGAGAACATCTGGACTTCGTGCTGCGCTACTCGCTCCCCTGCTGACGGACAAGTCCAGTCGTAAACTCATCTTTATTGTCAGACATTAATCTGGCTGCTATTTTTGGTGGACCCATACTATCTGGACTACATTCTGCGGCTGGAGATCACCCATGACGAACACTGCAATGCAGCCCGACGCCGCTCCACTGAGAATTCTGGTCACCGGAGCAGCGGGCTTCGTCGGGTCTCATGTGGTGGAACTTCTGGCCGCCGACTCGGACACAAACGTGATCGCTACCGACGCGGGCGGCGAGGGTATGCTGAAAGAACTGGACAAACTGGACGGTGTAACTGCATATTCGGCAGATCTTCGAGATCCGTGCTCGATCACCTCGATGGTCCGCGACGTCGACGTGATCGTCCACCTCGCAGCTGTCCGTACGAAGGCATCATCCTCGAACACCCGTGACGCGCACGAGGTCAACGTCGGATCCACGTTCGACCTTCTGACAGCCGCGAGTGTTTCTGGCGCGAAGCGGTTCGTTTTCGGGTCTTCGCACACCGTCTACGGCTCGTTTCCCGATGCCCACCGTGCCCCGTTCGCAGAAGACGAGCCGTGGCCGTGCGCCGGCGTCAACATGTACGCGGCCACCAAACTCGCCGGCGAGGCCTATTGCGAGGCGTTCGCATCGACGGGTGGGCCCGACTACTTGGCGCTGCGGCTGGGCACGATCTACGGCCCACGCACCAGCCCGGGCTCGAACGGATCGTTGATGACCGATCTCCTCGCGGCCGTTCGCGACGGCCGGACACCGACCATTCCGTGGGCCTCGACCGCTCAGCACGGGTTGATTCATGTTGCCGACGTGGCAGAAGCCGTCCGCCGAGCAATCTTTTCCGACGCGACGGGTATGGCGGTCAATGTCTCCGGCGCCCCGCGCACGTCGACGGAGATCTACGGCACCTTGGCCGAGATGGCCGGAATTGACCCCTCAGCGATCGCTTTCGACGAGAACCGGACTCGGTACCAACTGGTGAGCCAGCGTCGAATGAAGGACGTGCTGGGCTTCACGCCGGAGGTCGAACTGACGGACGGCTTGCGCAGCGTAGTCGAGTGGTTCGACACGACATCCGTGTGAAAATGACTGGTGTAAAACGGTTTACGACGCCAACCGTGTGACGGTCGGCGTCGTTCGCTCGGCTACCGTCAGAACAGGATGACACCCTTGCCCGCACGCTGCTTGTCGAACTCCGTATACGCCTCGGACACTTCGCCGAGCTTCCACCGGTGGGTGAACAGGGCATCGACCGGAAGATCATGCGCGACAATGAAATCAGCACACTCCTTCTGCCCCACCCAGGACATCGACCACGAGGTCATGACCGTCAACTGACGTCGCAGGTACGGCAACACGCCGATCCGGATCTCGGCGCCGACACCCACGAAACATGCACGGCCCCATCGTGCCAAGCTGTCGACGAGGTCGGCAGCGGCGATGGACGAGCCGGACGTCTCGATCCCCAGTGGCACTCCGTCGGCACCTGCCACCTTCCGGACCGCCTCCGGTACCGGCCCGGCCGCCGGATCGATCGCAGCCACAGCGCCGAAACTGAGTGCCTGCTCCCGCCTGGCGGCACTGAGGTCGACCGCGATGACGCGCGCACCCATGGCCGTCGCGAGCATCGTTGCGGACAACCCGACCGGCCCCTGACCGAAGACGACCACCGTTCGTCCGCCGACGTCACCGACCCGGTCGAGAGCACCCCACGCGGTACCCGTTCCGCACGAAATCGCCGCGCCTGCCTCGAAACTCAACGTGTCATCGAGTGGAACCAGGGTAGACGCAGGCACCTTGATGTACGGCGCGTGGCCGCCATGGTCGTCGCTACCGAGCACGACGATCGGTGAGACGATACACATCTGAGACCACCCGGACCGGCAGTCCGAGCAGGCCCCACAGCCGATGTAGTGATGGATCATCACCCGGTCGCCGACCTTCGCGACGGTGTCCGAGACACCCTCGCCCACAGCGTGCACTACACCCGCGGGCTCGTGTCCGGCGATGCAGCGTCCTTCGCCATCCGTGGGCTCGGCCCGGTAGTAGTTGAGGTCGCTACCGCACAGTCCCGACGCCTTGGTGGCCACGACGACTTCGCCCTTACCCGGTGTGGGTTCCGGAAAGTCACGCAGTTCGACCTTCCTGTCGCCGAGGTATACCGCTCCTTGCATCACGTACTCCTGTCGTTCGCTATCGTCTCAGGTTCGTTCATCGATCCGAGCGGGTTATCCGATGACACCGCGCTGGTGCAGGCCCGCCAACTCGGCACCCGACAGGCCAAGTGCGTCGGCAAGGACTTCGTCCGTGTTCGCCGACAAGCCTGGTGCTGCAGCAGATGTCGCATGCACGTCACCCCACCGCCACGGTGCCGCAGCGCTGAGCATGGTGCCAACGCCCGGTTGATCGATCTCGTGCACGATGCCGGCCGAATCCGCGAGCGCGAGCTGCACTACCTCGCTCATATCGCGGTACGGACTCCACAGCGCTCTTGCCGCGTCGAGTGCCTGCTCTATTTCGGAGAAATCGCGCGCCATGAACCACGGTCGGAGAACGGATTCGATCGTTTCTCGAAAGCGGAACCGATCGCCTTCGTTGTCGAGGTCCGCACCGAACGTCTTCGCCAGCGCCGAGAACACTGTCTCGGTGCCCGTGGCCCGCTGCACGGCATGCCACTGCCCCGTCGTCAGCGCGACGACCATAACGCGACGACCGTCCGAGGTCTCGAAATCGACACCGAAGGTCCCGAACATGTGATTGCCCAGCCGTGCTCTGGCACTACCGGATTCGTGTGCCTCCGCCAACCACCCCATGTCCGCCACACCGGCGAGAGCCACGTCGGACAACGCCACGTCCACCTTGGACCCGTTCCCCGTCCGATCGCGGTGGACCAGCGCCGCCGACACAGATGTCGCGGCGATCATTCCCGTCACGAGATCCCATGCGGGAAGCACGTGATTGACAGGTCCCACAGAGTGGCTCGGACCCGTCATCATCGGCACACCGATCTCGGCATTGATCGAATAATCGACCGCAGGCGGTCCGCCCCTGCGTCCTTCGATGTGAACATGGATAGCGTCGGCACGGTGCTCGGCAAGCTGCTCGTAATGAATCCTGCTGCGGCCCACCATGTTGTCGACCAGAATTCCGCTTCCGGGACCGGGCGCGGTCACCAGTCCGACGAGGAGTTCGCGACCCTCGGGAGTCCGATGGTCGATGGTCACAGATCGCTTGCCACGATTGAGGTTCGCCCAGAACAAGCTCGATCCGGTACGAGAGAGCGGCCACCGCCCGGCGTCACTACCGCCGGCCGGCGGATCCACTCTGATGACATCCGCCCCGAGCTGGGAGAGTGCAAGCCCGGCGGACGGACCGGCCACGAACGAGGACGCTTCGATGACGCGAACCCCTGCAAGCGGCCCCGCCACCTCACCGATCACGTTCTCGCCAGTGCCGGGTCAGCCGCGACGAGTGCGTCGGCAACCGCCGCCGACACACCGACAGCCTTGAGCTCGACATACGCTTCGAGTCCCTCCGGCCCGTTCTCCCGACCCAATCCGCTGAGCTTGATCCCGCCCATCGGTGCGGAGAAACCGGCCGGACTACCGTTCACCTCGACCGTGCCGGTCTGCATGCGCCCGGCGACACGCAGGCCACGCTGAACGTCCCCGGTGAACACCGCACCGTTGAGTCCGTAGTCCGAGTCGTTGGCCAACTCGATGGCGTGCGCCTCGTCGCGGTACGACAGTACCGACACCACGGGCCCGAAGATCTCTTCCCGCACGATTTTCATGTCGGGAGTGGCATCGACGAAGATGGTCGGCTCGACGAACCAGCCGCGATCGAGGTCCTTCGTCCGACCACCGCCGAGCACGCAACGCGCACCCTCGGCCCGCCCGGCGGCGATGTAGCCCTCCACGACCGTGCGCTGACGCTCGGAGACCAGTGGTCCGATCTGGGTCTCGGGGTCCATCGGGTCACCGACGGGCATCGCCGACACCATCGCTACGAGTCGGTCGGTGAACTCCTCCTGCTGCGACTCGTGCACGAGAATGCGAGTCTTGAGCGAGCACACCTGGCCGCTGTTGCGGAACGATCCCATGCGGAGCGCTTCGACAGCCTGGTCCAGGTCCGCGTCGGGAAGCACCACTGCGGCTGACTTGCCACCGAGTTCGAGAGTGACGCGACGCAGGTCCTCGCCGCAGCGCGCAGCGATGCTTCGACCCGCTGCCGGGGATCCGGTGAACGTCACCTTGTCCACCAGCGGATGCCCGACGAGATACGCACTCGCCTCTCGGCCTGCGGGCACGACGTTCAGCACTCCGGGTGGCAGACCGGCTTCGGTTGCCAACTCGGCCAACAGATACGCATCCAACGGCGTTTCCGGCGACGGCTTGAGCACCATCGTGCAGCCGGCGATGAGCGCGGGCACGAGTTTCTGCACGTTGATCGAGAGCGGCATGTTCCACGGCGACACGGCAGCAACGACGCCGACAGGGCTGCGAGTGACGAGAGCGTTTGCCAGCTCGGAACGTCGCAGCGAACGCCACGGGAACTCCGCTGCGATGTCGAGGGACGCGTCGATGACCTTGACCGGGTTGGCCGCCTGAATGGACCGAGATTGGGTTATGGGACAACCCATCTCGGTAGTGATCGTCGTGGCGAGACCCTCTGCGTTGTCCAGGAACAGCTGCCTCAGCCGCTGCAGAATTTCGAGGCGATCCTGCAGCGTGGTGCCACGCCACTTACCGTCGTCGAACGCACGGCGCGCAGCACGAACAGCGGTATCCATGTCCTCGACGGATCCTGCGGGTACTGTCCCGTAGACCTCGCCGGTGGTCGGCGAGATGAGTTCGGTCATTTCGGACGACGCAGGGGCGATCCACTCCCCGTCGACGAAAATCGTTTCGTACGTTGACTTCTGCATGTCCTTCAAATTCTGCATATCGAATGCCTCACGCGTCCGCGGTTGTACGTGTCGCGGTGAGACGGATGTCCCGCGCGACAAGCATGCTCTGAACCTGATTGGTGCCGTCGTAGATCTCGGCGATCTTCGCATCGCGCAGTAGCCGCTCGACACCGAGCGAGACCAGGTCGCCGTCCGGCCCCAGAAGCTCGACGCATCGCGCGGCGACCGTCGTTCCCAGTGTCGTGCAGTGCATCTTGACCAGCGACACTTCGGCAACGGGCTCGTCGACACTCGAGTCCACCTGATCGCACACGGACAGCAGCATCGCCCGCGCAGCCGTGATGTCGCCGCGCAACCTGGCGAGCTCGAACTGCAGGTCCTGCGCATGCAACGTTTTCGATGACAGCAGATCTCGATCCGCAGCCCAGGACACCACTGCGTCGAACGCTCCCTGCGCGAACCCCACGCCCTGCGCCGCTGCGCTGATCCGCGATCGAACGACGGAGCGCAGCAACAGCGGATAGCCGTCGCCTTCCTCGCCCATCCGAGCCGAGACCGGGATCCGGCAGTCCTGGAACGACAACGTCACCGTCGACGCGCCCTTCTGACCGAGCTTCTTCATGGGCGGACCCGGCACGAAGCCGTCGAGAGTCGCCGTGTCGAGCAGAAACGCTGTGATACCCGACTTTCCGAGGGCTGTATCCACCGTGGCGAACAGCACGATCACGTTGGCGCGGTCACCGTTGGAGATGAACGTCTTCTCGCCGTTGACTATGTAGCTGTCCCCATCTCGACGAGCAACCGTGCGCATCGAACTGACATCGGATCCCGCGCCAGGTTCTGTAAGTGCGATGGATCCAATCGCAGTCGCTGCGCACAGTGCCGGGACCCAACGCTCACTCTGCTCCCGTGTGCCCTGTAGATGAATCGGGTGAGCGGCGTGCATCTGCGTCATGTAGACGGTTGATGTCGCTCCGCACGCTGCCGAAATACGCAGTAGCGCTTCGGCGTAGGTGGAGGTGCTCGCTCCCGCGCCACCAAGCGACTTCTGCATCTGCAGAATGCCCAGGCCCGCTTCTGCCAACTCGGAGATCGCGGCGGCGGGGAATGTCCCCGTCGTGTCGATCGTCTGTGCTTCGGGAGCGATGGTGCGCGCGATGACCGCATCGATGATGTCGATGATGTCGTAGTCGACGCTAGGCCACGGTGTACTCATGTGTTCTCCTGGTGGAAGACGGGTGCGCGACGCTCTGCGAAGGACGTGATCCCTTCCTGCCCGTCGCGGGCAGCAATGGAGATGGCAGCGAGGGCTGCCTCATGATCGAGCGCTGCAGCACTGAACGCCGGCCGCGCCGCATCGAGAATGTTCGCGACCCCGGTTCGGCTTCCCGACGCGATCAGCTCGGCCAGGCGTCGGGCCTCAGCGGTCGAATGCTCCGGCGGCGACGGAGGTACCGAGAGCAGACCGATTTGCCAGGCACGATCCGCGTCGATCCGCTCCCCCCCGAGCATCATGAGAAGTGCCGCCGGTTTGCTCACTGACATGGCGAGCCGCTGGGTGCCGCCGAAACCCGGGATGCACCCGATGCGCGCCTCGGGGAGGCCGAATCGACTCCGGTCGGACGCGACTACCAGGTGGCAGGACAACATCAACTCGAAACCGCCACCGAGCGCGAATCCGTCGACGTCGGCTATAACCGGGATCACCGAGTCGGCAATGGCTTTCATGGTTCGATGACCGGCTCGAATGAACGAGTGTGCAGCTTCGACATCGAGCCCGCGGATCTCGTCGAGATCGGCACCGGCGCTGAAGGCTCTGTCCCCACTGCCACGAATAATGAGGGCACCGAGGGAATTATCGTGTTGTGCGTCGGTGACTACGCCGAGAATTTCCCCTAGGACGGTGGAGTTGAGTGCGTTCAGTTGGCCCGGCCGGGTGATCTCGATGGTCAGCACTCGTCCGGAACGCATGGTGTCGATCACGGAACCCATACGACCTCCTCGTTCGCCAACTGTGCGATCGCCGCATCGTCGAGTCCGATCTCGCTCAGCACAGCCCTCCCGTGTTCCCCCCGCAGAGGTGCCGGAATACGAGACTGCCGATCCTCCGGGTCGGACGCAAGACGCCATGGCGTACCCACGCCGCGAAACGTACCGGCCACCGGGTGCTCGTAGGAGACGATGGCCCTGCGCGCTTCGACCTGTGGGTCGGAGACCACCTCCGACAAGGAGTTGATCTGCGAGCACGGAACACCGACGGCCTGCAGTGTCTTCAGCGCGGTCTCGGACGGCATGGTCTCGAGTCGAGCTTGAAAATGTCCTACCACCTCGCCCCGCTTGGCGCGTCGATCGGCGTTGGTACGTAGATCTTCTCGTTGTCCCAATTCGTCCAACCCGAGCGCCGCGCACGCACGACGCCAGTGACCGTCGTTGCCGATGGCGACCACGATGGGACGGTCGGCTGTCTTCATGGACTGGTAGATGGCCACGACCGAGTCGCGCCCAGAGCACGGTGACGGCTCCGGTTCGCCGGCGAGGTAGCTCGCGATACGCGGTGACATGAATGCCAAATCGGCTTCGAGCAAAGCGATGTCGACGATCTCGCCCTCCCCGGTGCGTTGCTGCTTCACCAGGGCCGACGCCACAGCGAACGCAGCGACCGTTCCCGCCGCGACGTCGGACAGCGCTGTGCTGACGCGTTGCGGTACTCCGTCCGCGCCCGTCACGCTCATGATTCCCGATCGGGCCTGAGCTATCAGGTCGTAGCCCGGCAACGCGGAATCGGGTCCGGTGAGACCGAAACCGGAGAACGCACAGATAATCAACTGCGGGAAAGCCTTTCGCAGAGCCTCTGGACTCAATCCGTGCTTCTCGAGTTTGACAGGATTGATGTTCTCGATGAAGACGTCGGCGGTCTCGAGCAGCTTGAACAGGACGTCGCGGCCGGCCTGTCCACGGATGTCGAGGCACATGCTTCGTTTGTTTCGGTTCACCGACAGGAACCAGGCGGCCTCACCGTTGAGGAAGGGAGGGCCCCATCCACGCGCGTCGTCTCCGCGTATCGGTTCGATCTTGATGACGTCCGCACCCATGTCGGCGAGGTACATCGAGGTCGTCGGTGCAGCGTAGGACGACGAGATGTCAATTACCCGAACACCGGCCAACGGTCCACTCGCTGCGTTCATGTTCTTCTCCGGTTCTGTGTCTGTGTCGCTGTCACAGGAGACAGCAGTCATGGCAGCACGGCTGCTCGAGGGCCCAAGCCGAGTTGGGCGACTCGTGCGAGGTGGAAGCGTCGCCCACCTGCCCTCGACGCGATACTGATGGCATCGCGCAACAATCCGGCGATGGGGTACTCGTCGATGTACCCGTACCCACCGTGCGCCTGAACGGCATCGATGCATACTGCGACAGCGGCACGGCCGGCGACGGCCGACACAGGTGACGAAGCGGCACCGTCGAGGGCCAGCACCAGCAGTGCTTCGGTCTCCCTGACTCGAAGATCCATGTCGGCGACCAGGGCACGCAGGCCGACGAAAGACCCGATGGGGACGCCGAACTGGTGACGGCCCATGACGTAGGCCTGTGACTCGTGTACCGCTCGGCGTGCCGTTCCGACCAGCGCGGCCCCTGTGAACAGGTCCCACCGCGAGACGAGCTCGGAGGCGTCAGCGTCGGCGACGACAGATCCGGAGGGCAAGGTCACCGAGACCAAATCTGCCTGCGCCAGACCGGATCGCGGCTCGCTGCCAACTGTTCCAACCGAATCGAAAGGCGCTGCGAACACCGATCCGGACGCTGCGTCCCACACCACTGCTCGCTGCGGTTCGAGTGCTGCCGACACGACGGTCGCCGAGCCGGCAAAGGCCAGTCCGAACGACGAGCCGTCCGGCCCTGCGTCGCGGCCGATGTGGTCGGCGGCGTATCGGCCGGCGAGTACGAAGGCGAGTGACGGAGATGTCTGCGCAACCACGCGGACGGTATGAGCAAGCCAGCGCACGCCGTCCGCCTCGTCCGCGACATCGCGCGCGAGGTCGAGAAGTCCGGTGGTGTCCAACGCTCCGCGTGAGGCGGTCACCGAGTTGGACGAGTCAGCCACGGACAACGCAACCTTCGTCGCGGTCGCAAGGAACGCCTCCAACTCGGGGCTCAGGGCGGTCATCGGTTGAACTTCGAACGGTCGGGCTCACGGCGCTGCTCGAAGGACTCCGACATCTCGGTGGCCTCCTGTGTGCTGCGATATGCAGTGAGCAGGAGGTCATGAGCCATGCGTGCCTGCCCGACCACACCCGTGTGCCGGCCGGAGAATGCAGCCTTGAGTGCACTCAAGGCGAAGGGGCCGCGCCGGCGAAGCGTTTGCGCCAACTCGTGTGCGTGTGCAACCGGATCGTCGGCAATGTCGTTGATCAAGCCCATGTCCATCGCCTGCTCGGCGGTGTACTTGCGGTTCAGATACCACATTTCCTTGGCGCGTCGACGCCCGATCGTCTGTTCCAGGTACCACGTGCCGTATCCGGCGTCGAAGCTTCCGACCATCGGCCCGACCTGACGGAAGATGGAGTGGGGAGCCGCGACGGTCAGATCGCAGACGACCTGGAGAACGTTGCCACCGCCGACCGCGAAGCCGTTCACGGCCGCGATCACAGGCTTGGGCATCGTGTCGATGAACTCGTACAGGTCGATCACCGGCATCACGCTCGAGTAGTCGAGTGAGCTGAGCGCTTCGTGCTCACCGCCGATACAGAAGAACTTGTCGCCGGCCCCGGTCAGCACTGCCGCATCGATGGTGGGCGTCTCTCGCACCATGCGGAACGCGTCGAGCAACTCGCGTGCGGTGGTGAACCGCAACTTGTTCGCGTTCTCGGGGCGGTTGATCGCAATGGTTGCCACCCCCTCGTCGACGGAGACGACAATGTCTTCGTAGGTCATAGCGGTACCACTTTCTGTTCCGGTCCAGAATATCGCCTTGTAAGACATTTAGTCTGATACTTTCTTTACAGCAACGTACATTGTCATACAGATAGAAGCAACAAGATTTAGTCTGGCGCGCGGCCTCGCCAATGACCCCTGGGAGACACACATGACCACAGCATCCACCCCGATCTGCGTTGTGGGCGCCGGAACGATGGGGCGTGGGATCGCGCAAACCGCGCTCGCCGCAGGCCATTCGGTAACACTTGTGGATCCGCAGGGAGCACAGCTGAAGGCCGCGACCGACGACATCGGGACCCGGCTGGCGAAGCGGCAGCCTGCCATCGCGGCTTCCCTGAACAGTCTGCTGACCACCTGCACATCGACGGAACTCGCTCCCCAGCATCCGAATACGGTGGTCATCGAGGCCGTCCTCGAGTCGCTCGACGTCAAAGCCGCGGTCTTCACCGCGGCCGCCGACCACTTCGGCCCTCAGTGCATCCTCGCGACGAACACCTCGTCGCTGTCCGTCTCCGAAATCGCCGCCCGCTCCCCACTCCCCAACAGGGTCGTCGGTATGCACTTCTTCAACCCGGTGCCGGTGATGAAGCTGGTCGAGGTCGTCACCGGGCTGCAGACCGACCCGCAGGTTGCGGACGAAATCGACACGCTGGCGGTCGCGTGGGGGAAGACGGTTGCCCGAGTCACGAACGCTCCCGGCTTCATCGTCAACCGGGTCGCGCGCGGCTTCTACGGCGAACCCCTTCGGCTTCTACAGGAATCCGTAGCCTCTCCCGCCACACTCGACGCGATCATCCGCGGCGCAGGACAATTCAGGATGGGCCCGTTCGAGCTCATGGATCTCATCGGCAACGACGTCAATGCCGCCGTGACGAGGACCGTATGGACGGCATTCAATTTCGACCCCCGCTTCGAACCGTCGCGCATCCAGGACGAGCTCGTTGCGGCAGGCCGCTACGGACGCAAGCGTGGCCACGGCTTCTACTCCTACGCCGACGGCGCCACTGCGGAAGCCCCCGCGCAGGTGGTGGCCGGGGCACTGCCCAGTGAGTCGGTTCGACGAGGCGACAGCCCCGAACTCGACACCCTGGTGGAGCGAGCGCGCGTCGCGGTCACACGCGAGGAAACGGCACTGAACGCGCGGGGCGAGCTGGTACTCGACGGAACCGTAGTCGTGATCACGCGTGGCCGGACTGCGCGTTCCGAGTCGGCCGAACGAGGCGGCGTGCCCGTCGTCGTCCTCGACCGGTGCATCTCGGTCGCGGCCGCCACCAGTATCGCGATCGCATCCTCGCACCCCGAGGCACTGTCGACCGTCACGGCGCTGTTGCAACTCGCCGGCATCACCGCCCACCCCGTGTCCGATGTGCCGGGACTCGTCCTCGCCCGGACTCTCGCCGTCGTGGCGAACGAAGCGTGGGAGACCACCATGCACGGCGTGGCCTCCCCCGACGACATCGATGTCGCCATGAAGCTGGGCACGAATTACCCTGCCGGCCCGTTCGAATGGACGCGCGATTGGTCGCGGGCCGCAGTTCTAGAACTTCTCGACGCGCTGTGGTCGAGCTACCACGACATCCGGTACCGAGCCAACCGCCTACTGCGCGATTGACGGGTACCCGACATTTTGCGGTCTCGTTGCGAGATTTGCGTCGCCCCAGCGGTTCACGGGAGGCAATTTCCTGACCGAACTATGATCCATGACGCAATCGATCGGGGCGTCGATCTCGGGTCACGAAGTCGCCGACCCTAGATCGACGCCGAACTCCGGGCTGAGCTCACCACCGGGGGGTGGAGTCTTCCCTCCGACGATCACTCCTGACCTCAACGCCTTCTTGCTCCAGGCTGGGCATGCAGCGTCGCGACCTTGAAACCCCGCGTACGGCGCGATCCACAGTGGAGTCGTCGACGCCCACGCCGACCGCCTCGACGTTCGTCCTTCGGATGCTGGAATCGCTGTGGAGATCGAGGACCTGGACTTCTCGTAACGCACGGCGATGGTCGTTCTGTAGCTGTGTGGCGGGGACGAGGGCCGTTCGTCGACGCAGATCGATACACCGGGACCCTGGAGTTGCTCACCAATTCCTCCCAACGCCGAGCGAGACCCGACGTGCGCGCGATCGCGGACGTGATGAGAGGCCCCCGCGGGCGCGGGCGACGCTCTCCTCGACGCGCCGTCGATCCGTCGGGCAGCCCGCTTGGCCCGGGTCGATCACAGCACCATGCGGTCTCGGCTCGATTACGTGCAGGACGCCATGTCCCTCGCTCCGATGTCCGGTAACGGCCGAATTCGTCGTGGACTGGGGTATTTGCGGTACCGACTGGCCACACCACATGTCTTCGAGCTGCCGCCGCCGATACATCACTCGGGCCGATGATCAGGCCGTGTGACGCTCCATGACCGCCAGAATTCCGGCCCGGACATCGGGACGGGCGATCAGCGAGATATTTGCTGCCAGGCTTGCGCGAAGGGCCGTGTCGAGCTCGACCGTGGACTTCGTACGAACGATCTTCTTGACACTCGCGTATGTCGCCGACGGCCCTTTCGTCATCTCGCGGGCCACCGCGACAGCGCGGTCGGACAGAGCCTCGGGTTCGCATACCTCGCTGACCATGCCCAGTGCGAGTGCCCGGTCGGCAGTGATGAACTCGCCCGTCGCGAGCATGCGCAGCGCGGCGGCCGAACCGATGAGAGACGGTAGGAGGTACGCGCCACCTGCTACCGGCACCATTCCGAGATTGACATAGCTCTCAGCGAATCGCGCCCTGGACGACGCAAGCCGGACGTCACAGGCGAGCCCGAAATCCAGACCTCCTGCAGTTGCGGCGCCGTTGTAGGCAGCGACCACGGGAACCGCTGCCCCCCAGAGCAATCGAACGGTGTGCTGCACGGCAGGCATCCAAGTTGCGGCGAGGTACTCCATCAACCCATCCGGACCGTCGGCGTTGTAGACGTCGTACATCTCTCGAACGTCAGCGCCAGCGCAGAAGACCTTGCCGGTACCAGTGAGCACCACCGCAGATACCGAGTCGGTCTCTGCGAGTTCTGCTACCGCTTCGCCCATGCGTCGCACGACGTCCGGGGTCACCGAATTTCCTCTGTCCGGCCGGTTCAGTCGGACAGTTCCGATTTCTTCAGCCACCGATACGACGATATCCGTCACGTCATTTCTCCACTCTGGTCACGTTGGCCGGCACACCGCTCGGGTCCGAAACCCACGACTGCACGATCTTCTTGATGTCCCCTCGCGCGATCTTCGACTCTCCCGAGGCGCGCGGAATGGGATCCGGTGACACGAATATGTGACCAGGCCGCTTGAATCCGGCGAGGTTGTTCTTCAGCCACGCGTCGAGATCGGCGCCGACGGACTCCCAGGGCTCGGACAGGTGCACGTATGCCGCCGGAGTCTCCCCCCACTTCGCGTCGGGAACACCGACCACCACGGCTTCGCGGACAGCTGCGTGCTTCTCGAAAGCCCGCTCGATCTCCACCGGTTGAATGTTCGTACCGCCGGTGATGATCGTCTCGCTCGCCCGGCCGACGATGTGGATGTGACCCGAGTCGTCGAAGTGCCCGAGATCCGATGTGCGCCACCAACCGTCGGGCAGCAACCTTTCGGCGTGCTCGGACTCGGCACCGAGCAAGGTACTGGCGACGCTCGGCGTACGGATCACCAATTCACCGTCGACACCCGGTTCCGGATCGTCGAGCACGACCCCGCCGGTGTAGACGGAGAACTCGACACCGGGTATCGGCCGTCCGATCGACGCCCAAAGTTCTTTGCGCTTCATGTCGGTACGAGACAACAACGTCGTCGACGCTGGCGCCTCCGTCTGGCCCCAGCACTGAATCAATGCGTCGGTGTGTTCCCCGACCACCTCGAGCGCGGGCAGAGCCGCCGGCTCACCAGCCAGCATGAGACAACTGAGCGACGACCCTCGCAGTGCGGTCAGTCCTGCGAGCGTGCTCATGCGTCGCAGCATCGTCGGGACCGCGAACATCCACGTGATCCCGCGCCCGACGATCACGTCGAGCATCTGCTCCGCATCGAAGCGGTCCATAAACACGTTGGTGCCGCCACAGAGCAGGGTGGGCAGAACGCTCCAACCACCGGCGTACACCAGCGGCGCAACTTGCAGCGTTCGCGGCCTGTCGACGGGTCCGCTGCTGCTCATCACCCAGGTGTTCCCGAGGATCGCCGCACGCGCACCTCGATGAGAAATGGCTATCCCCTTGGGTTTTCCGGTGGATCCTGAGCTGAAGCGAATGTGATAAAGGTCGTCGGGACCGGTCGTGGCCTGTACCGATGCCGGCGCGCCGTTTGCGACGATCCCGGCGAAGTTCAGCCACCCGTCCCGTGGCCCGATGTGCACTCGCAGGATGTCGGCGCCGTCGAGAACCTCGTCGAGCACGGCAGACGATGCGTCGTCAGCCACGACGAGACGAACGTTTGCCAATTCCATGCACCGACGGAGCTCGTTCGGAGCGAACCGATGGTTGAGGGGAACCTTGACGAGTCCTGCTTTGAGCAAAGCGAATTCGAGAACCACGTACTCGAGGTGGTTCTGCGCTACGTATGCGACGCGACTGCCCGGCGTCAGGCCGAGGCCTATAAAGGCGTTGGCCAAACGGTTCGACGAGAGCACTAGTTCGGCGATGGTCAACCGATGCTGTCCGGCAATGTCTTCCGCAGCTACCTCGTGCCCGGGGCGGCGTTGGATCTGACTCATCAGCTGGACGACGGTCTGGGCGACCGCCCGTGACTGCGCACTCATCATCAACCTTGGCCGAAGCCCATTGGCATGGTCGCCAGTGACAGCCCGCCGTCGACCACGATGGTCTGGCCGTTGATGACAGCGCTCTGGGGAGAGCACAGGAACGCCATGACCTCGGCGACCTCGGCCGGTGTCGGGTACGCACCCGACGGGGTCTGCGCGAGCCACTGCTTCGCGTAATCGTCCCACGCGTCGCCTGCGTAGTAACGGAAGGAGTCGGTGTCGATCGGTCCTGGGCAGACTCCGATCGTGCTCACCCCGTTGGCGGCCAACTCGATCGCAAGGTACTTCACGATCGTCTCCATCGCAGCCTTGGCCGCGCCGAGGAGGCCGTGTCCCGGGAGGACGCGGAAGCTGTCCCAACCGCTGACAGCCATGACGCGACCGCCACGGTTCATGTGCGGCAGAGCCAGTCGAACCAGGTCGAGGAAGCCCTGCACGGTGATGCCCATGGTCTTCTCGATGTGACGTCCGTGAATGTCCATCAGCGGCTTGAACGCGCTGGCTGCGGCGTTGGCCACGACGACGTCGAGGGAGCCGAAGCGGTCGACCGCGTGTCCGATCATGGCCTCGACGGCGGCAGTGTCGGACACGTCCGCCTGCACAGCGAGTGCCTTTCCTCCCGCCGCTTCGATGGCCTCGACTGTCTGGCTCGCGGCCTCGGTGTCGCGGCGGTAGTTGACGACGATGTTTGCGCCTTCACCGGCGAGACGCAACGCGAGTTGCTGCCCCATTCCGCGGGAACCGCCGGTGATCAGGACCGTTTTGTCACGCATGGGATGAACGACCTCTCGGTGTGGGATTGGAGAAACTCGTGATCGGATTGGCAAGCCGGCGCGTCATGAGCCCATCGTCAATCCTCCGCCGACGCACAGGGTCTGCCCGGTGACGTAGCTGGCACCGTCGCCCGCGAGATATGCGATCGCAGCAGCGATTTCGGACGGCTCACCCGCTCGACGCATCGGCACGCCCTTCAGAATGCTGCCCAGCACCCCACCGTCCGCGCCGTCACCGGATACCAAACCTTGCTCCTCGAGCAGGGGGGTGGCGGTGATACCCGGTGCCACTGCGTTGACGCGGATCCCGAAGCGGGCCCACTCACGAGCGAGCGACTTGACCAACGCGATGATGCCGGCTTTGGCCGCCGAGTAGACGGCTTCGCCGGAGGTGCCGACCGTGCCTGCTTCGGACGAGGTCAGCACGATGCTTCCGCCGCTGTCCTTCATCACGCGACCCGCGGCCGCCGACAGGTAGATCGCCGACATCAGGTTCACGTCGATGATGCGACGCCAGTAGTCCGGCGACTCGTCGAGGAACTTCGTGATCGCCGTCCACCCGACGGTGGAGACGACAGTATCCAGATGCCCGACGGCCTCGACGGCGGCCGCGACCAGTGCGTCGCAGGCCTCCGGGTCGGTCGCGTTCCACGACTGCCCCAGGTCGATGATCCCGTCCACTTCGGCGGCGAGTGCTGCCACCGACTGCGCATTGAGATCCGCCGCCACGACGCGAACTCCCGCGCCCGCCAATTCGATGGCGCTCGCGCGTCCGATCCCGGATCCAGCTCCCATTACCAGCGCGGTGCGGGTGCCATTACGTTCTGTCATCGACGATTCTCCTGTAAGACTCGAATACGCTGGTCGGTCGCGGTCGTGGTCACACGCAAAAATATCATGATGCGTATTGTCTGACAATACGATTGCTGTTATTCAATGAGTTCGTCGTGTGCCCACGACAGGGCCTCCACCACAGGTACGAGGCCAAGGCTCGTGCCGAGTTGGAGGATGACGATCTGTTCTATCTCCTCCAGCGTCGCGCCTGCATCCTTCGCGCGCGTGCAGTGCACGCGGAAGCCTCCCTCGTTCCGCGTGACAGCAAAGCCCACCAGCAGACTGAACTCCCGCTGTTTCGGTTCGAGAGTGCCGTACGCGTCGGCGGCCACGCGCAGACCCCGGAAGGCATCGGCAACGTCCGGCGCGGTTTCGCGAAGACGGTCCAGATTGGAGACGAACACATCCTGCTTGCTCAACGGGTAACGCACGTCCATCGAATTCACTCCTCTGTTCGTTGTGTGGCGGGGTCGGAACGTTCGATCGATCGCTTCAAGGCAGGCACGTTGTAGCCATCGGCGTATTCGGCGGCAGATTCCTGGATCGACGCTTGGGGTGCCCGTGCGTATAGCCTGCGACGACTGACGAAAGTGCCTGCCTGCCGGTGTATTCGGACAGCCGACTCGGCTGCGGTCACGAGCGAGACGGTTCCGTCGAGGAGCGGTGCACCGTCGACGTCGCGGATCCCCACTGCATTGAGGAACGCGGTCAGGCGACCACCCGCGGGGATGACCACCTCTGCCCCTTTGTCGAGGGACGCTCGCGCGGCCGCGACGAAGGAGTCGATCGCTTTCTGGCGCTTGCTGTCATCGGAGAAGCACGCATCGAGTTCGTGCGGAGTCAGGCCCATGCATTCGATGCTCGCGAGCCGGTCGCGCAATCCGTATCTGGCGACGTTCTCCTCGAAGCGACCGCCGAAGTAGGGATTAACTCCTACGAGCGAGAACTGACTGCCCATCATGCAGGCCGTCAACATCGAGGTCTCCCCGAGACCCACCACCGGGATATCGACCATCGACCGCGCCTCGCGAAGCGCCGGATCGAGGATGTTGCCGATCGCCACCGCGTCGAAGCCGTCCTGTTCCGCAGCCACGACGGAGTCGAGGATCGACACCCAGTCGAGTACTTCGAAGAATCGAAAGCTGTCGATGCGTCCGACCCGCGTGCCTCGGAGCTCGAACTCGACGTCCGGTGACTTCACCCCGTCGATATAGGTCCGTAGATACGGAAAGTAGTTGGGTGAGTATTTCTCCCGTGACATGCTCAGATATAGGATCCTTGCCACGTCAGACCACCCGCTCGAAGATTGCAGCCAGTCCTTGACCGCCGCCCATGCACATGGTCTCCATCCCGTATCGCGACTCTCGTCGATCCATCTCCCTCAACAGGTTCGCGAGAATACGACCTCCCGTCGCTCCGATCGGGTGGCCGAGCGAGATGCCGGAGCCGTTGACATTTACGCGGTTGAGATCGGCGTCGCTCAGTTCCCATCCGCGGAAACAACCGAGCACCTGGGCGGCGAAGGCCTCGTTCAGTTCGATGAGGTCGATGTCTTTCCAGGACAACGATGCTCGATCAAGCGCTCGTCGCGCCGCCGGAACAGGACCGATACCCATGAGTTCGGGTTCGACGCCCGCCAATGACCAACTCACGAGCCGCGCCAGTGGACGCAGCCCGAGTTGCTCGGCCTTCTCTGGCGTCGTCACGATCGCGATCGCGGCCGCGTCGTTCTGACCGCTGGAGTTTCCGGCTGTGACCGAGGCGCCGGGCAGCGCCGCGCCCATCACCGGTTTCAGGCGGGAGAGCGACTCGATCGTGGTGTCCGGGCGTGGATGCTCGTCACGAGAGACGATGAGCGGCTCCCCTTTTCGACGCGGGACGGCGACGGGAATCATCTCGTCGTCGAACAGCCCGCCGTCGATCGCCGCCGCCGCGCGCTGCTGTGACCGCAGTGCCCATTCGTCCTGCTGCTCGCGTGTCACGCCATACTTCTTCGCGACGTTCTCGGCGGTCTCGATCATTCCACCCTCCACCGGATACCGCCATCCTCCCGAATTGCCGCGCGGGGTCGCGAGCCGATCACGAAGATCAGGTAGCCCACCCGCATTCCATCGGGCGTTGGGCAGGTAGAACTCGGCCTGGCTCATGCTCTCGGCACCACCGGCCAGAACCAGATCGGAGCCCCCTGTTGCGACCTGCATGCAGGCATACAACACAGCTTGCAAGCCCGAACCGCAGCGGCGGTCGATCTGCAGCCCTGGCACGGAGACGTCGAGACCGGCGTCGAGGGCTGCGATCCTGCCGATGGCAGCCGCCTCGCCGTTGGGATAGCCCTGACCGAAGATGACGTCGTCGATGTCCGCTGCGGTCAACCCCGTGCGGTCGACGAGCCCCTTCATCACAGTCGATGCGAGAGCCGTCACCGGCACGTCCTTGAAGATGCCTCCGTAGCGGCCCACCGGGGTCCGGATGGGCTCGCAAATCACTGCTTCGGTCATGTTCGTTCCTTTCACTGCTCAGACGCTGGTTTCTCCGCCATCGACCGCAATGGTCTGGCCGGTCAGAAAATCGGGTGCCTTCAGCGCCAGGTAGGCGACGACGTTGGCGAGCTCATCCGGCGACCCCATCCGGTGGGCTGGAATTCGGCGCACGACCTTGGCCATCGCCACCGCGTCGGCGCGCAGATCGGCATTGATGTCGGTAGCGAAGTAACCCGGAGCCACCGCGTTCATCTGGGCACCGAACCTCGCCCATTCGGCTGCGACGGAGCGAGTGAAGTTTATGACGGCCCCCTTGGACGCGCAGTACGCAGAGAATCCGGGACGACCGAGCAACCCGAACACGGACGCGACATTGACGGCGCGGCCCGAGCCCGCCTGCGCGAAGCGGCGTCCGGCCTCACGACTGCACAGGAACATCCCCCGAACGTTGGTGTCGAAGATGCGGTCCCATTCGGTCTCGTCCAGGTCTACCAGGCTCACCTGGCTGGCTATGCCCGCGTTGTTCACCAGTACGTCGATCCGACCGAAAGCGTTCTCGGCGTCGTCGAACAGACCCGCCACCGACGCGGCATCGGTGACATCGGTGACTCGTACCAGCGCGCTTCCACCCTGCGCTTCGATCTCGGACTTCACATGTTCCAGCGGCTCGATCGACCGTCCGGCAAGGACGACGAGGGAGCCTTCCCGTGCGACTTCCAGCGCTATCGCCTCGCCGAGCCCGCGCCCAGCACCAGTGACCACTACTACCGAATTAGACATCTATGTAATATGTCTGACATCTAGTATCTTAGTCAAATGGATTCACAAAGGAGACATCGATCATGAGCCGATTAGCGCGAACCACAGGTCTTACTGTCGAGCAGGACGAGATACTGGCGGTCGTTCGACGGTTCGTCGAAAAGAAGATCATTCCCGTCGCCACCGAGTTGGAACATGCAGACGAGTATCCGACAGAGATCGTGGAAGGACTCAAGGATCTCGGAATTTTCGGTCTCATGATCCCGGAGGAGTACGGCGGTCTCGGCGAGTCACTCCTGACCTACGCGCTGGTGGTCGAAGAGATCGCCCGCGGGTGGATGAGCGTCTCGGGCGTCATCAACACCCACTTCATCGTCGCCCACATGCTCACTCAGCACGGCACGGAAGAGCAGAAACAGCGCTACCTGCCGCGCATGGCGACCGGCGAGGTTCGCGGTGCTTTCTCGATGTCGGAGCCGGGGCTCGGCTCGGATGTGGCGGCGATCTCCACGAAGGCAGTGAAAACCGCTGAAGGCTACGAGATCACGGGCCAGAAGATGTGGCTGACCAACGGCGGGTCCTCGAATCTCGTTGCAGTGCTGTGTAAGACGGATGACGGCTTCGATTCGGTGTACAAGAATATGACGACGTTTCTGGTGGAGAAGGAACCCGGTTTCGGCGAGACCGCTCAGGGCGTCACCGTGCCGGGCAAGATCGACAAGATGGGTTACAAGGGCATCGACACCACCGAGTTGATCCTCGATCATCATCGCGTCGCCGAGACACAGGTCCTGGGGGGCACAACCGGAAGAGGCTTCTACCAGATGATGGACGGTGTCGAGGTCGGACGAGTCAACGTGGGTGCACGCGCAGTGGGAATCGCCAACCGCGCCTTCGAGCTCGGCGTCAGGTACGCACAGCAGCGAGAAACCTTCGGCAAGCCCATCGCCCAGCATCAGGCCATCCTGTTCCGCATCGCCGAAATGGCGACCAAGGTCGAGACCGCACACTCGATGGTGGTGCGGGCTGCCCGGTTGAAAGATGCCGGAGAGCGGATGGACGTCGAAGCCGGCATGGCCAAGATGGTCGCCAGTGAATACTGCAACGAGGTCGTTCAGGCATCGTTCCGAATTCATGGAGGATACGGATACTCGAAGGAGTACGAGATCGAAAGGCTCTACCGCGAGGCGGCTTTCATGTTGATCGGCGAGGGCACGACGGACATCCAGAAGATCATCATCGGGCGCGCGATGCTCGCCGAGTACAAGATCTGACGCCGTTCACGGCGGAACGATTGTGATCGTTCCGCCGTCCAGCCGGGTGAGCACATGCAGAACTGGACGTGGCCCTCGCGGGTCACGTCCAATCCTGCTCGAATGCGGTGCCGCGTCAGACGGTCTTCGCGATATACACATCACAGGGGGCATGCGCGGCAACGGCGCTGGCGACACTGCCGAGGACCCGTGACAGACCCTGTGTTCCTCGATTTCCCACGACGATCAATTCGGCGTCGAGCCGGGTGGCCTCGTCGACCAGTGCAACCGCGGGACGGCCCTGCACCACGGACGTCGTCACACTCGGGGCAATGACTCGAAGCGCGGCGGCCGCGTCACCGACGATCGCCTCGGCGAATTCACCCGACGTCACGAGCGTCGATCCGGGCCTGTCAGGGAATTCCTTCACAGCGCCGCTGTCGACGGCGTTCACGAGATGAAGTCTCGCTCCTAGGCTGTGTGCGATCTCGGCCGCCCGGCGGGCCGCTCGCATCGAGGCGTCGCCACCGTCCACTCCGACAACAATGATGCTTACCACGGTCGCTCCTGATTCTGACCAGCGAAAGGTCGGCTAACGAAAGATATTGCAGTGGTTTACATTCCGCCGTCGACCGCGATGTCCTGGCCGGTGATCATGTCGGCTCGCGGCGTGGACAGGAAGACGGCGAGGTTGGCGATGTCGACCGCAGCGATCCGACGCTTCATGCTCTGGTTCTCGATCACCCAGTCGTGGTATTCCTGCTGCTTGTCGCCACGGTCGCGGTATTCCGCATCCGAGAGGACGGCACCCGGCGAGATGCCGTTCACGTTGATGAGGTAATCACCCAGTTCGCGTGCCATGCCCTTGATGAGTCCGTACATTGCACCCTTGGACGCGATATACGGCACGTAGCCGGTCCACCGACCAGTGAGGGTGAGGGACGTAATGTTGACGATCTTGCCGTAATTCTTTGCCTTCATGTACTCGGAGCACACGCGCGACAATACGAACACGGCCGAGGAGTTGACCCTCACCTGATCCTCGTACTCCTTGATGGTGAACTCGGCGTGCGGCTTGAAGATCACAAGCGCGGCGTTGTTGACCAGGACATCGACCCCGCCGATCTCGTCGGCCAGGGCCTTTACCGAGGTCTCGATGCCGGCCAGGTCAGCGAGATCGCACCCGAAGTAGCGGATGCCCTCGCCGATACCGTCGAGCGTCTTCCGCGCATCGGGTGCGTCGGGACGATCCAACGCGATGACGGTGGCCCCCTCCTCGACATACCGGCCCACAAGAGCCTGGCCAATGGTGCCCAGCGCGCCCGTGATCAAGACGTTCTTGCCTGTCAGTGAACCCACGATTCTTCCTTACGTCGTTCTGTGCCCGAAGCCGCCGATCAGTGAGTTCGGCGTCCGGGTGGTCAGGATGTATAATGTCAGACAGATATACGAGCGTCAATAAGCTAGACTCCGCCCGTCAACCATCGGATAAAGTACAGAATAGGTTACGGTCTTACATTTGACGTCCAGTTTTTGATTTTGGTACACGCGCGGAGGCTTGAAGTGGAACATTTCGAACAGCTCTATATCGGTGGTCAATGGGTCGCACCTAGCGGTGACGGCACCCGCACTCTGGTCGATCCGACGACCGAGGAACCGTGGGCCACCGTGGCCTCCGGAGGTGGGGTTGCCGATGTCGATCACGCCGTGGCAGAGGCGAAACGCGCATTCGCGAGCTTCTCCAAGACCACCGTCGACGAACGCATCGCGTTGATCGATCGAATCATCGCCACGTACGAGCGCCGCGAGCCACAACTCGCTCAGCTGATCGCCCAGGAGGTGGGTGTTCCGGTCTCCTTCAAGGCGCAGGTGACCGGACCCGCGGGGCACATGAAGGTTGCTCGCGACCTCATCCGCGGCTACTCCTTCCAGCACGAGTTGGCCGACACACTCGTCAGGCGCGAGGCCATCGGTGTCTGCGCTCTGATCTCACCGTGGAACTGGCCTATCCAGACGTCGGTCATCAAAGTGATCTACGGAATCGCCGCCGGCTGCACGATGGTGCTTAAGCCGTCGGACGCCTCCCCCGCGTCCGGTGTCGCGCTGGCCGAGATCATGCACGAGGCCGGAACCCCTCCCGGTGTTTTCAACCTGATCGTCGGTCGAGGAAGCGTCGTCGGCGATGCCCTTTCGCGCCACCCCGATGTCGATATGGTCTCGTTCACCGGTTCGACCGGCGCCGGCGTCAAGGTCGGCGAGTCGGCGGCTCGCACCATCAAGCGCGTCTGCCTCGAGCTCGGCGGCAAGTCGGCGAACATCGTCCTGACCGACGGTGACCTGGAGAAGGCTGCGCGGTGGAACGTGCAGCGGGGCTTCTCCAACACCGGCCAGTCGTGCCACGCACCGAGTCGGCTTCTCGTGCACGAGTCGCAGGTGAAGGACATCATCCCGTTCATCACGGACGAGATCGGTCGGATGCGCCTCGGCGACCCCCGAGACCCTGCCACGACCCATGGTCCGCTCGTGCACGCCCAGCAGTACAGCAGCGTGCAGAACCACATCGAGACAGGCCTGAACGAGGGCGGAAGCCTTGTCGCCGGCGGCTTAGGCAGACCAGACGGCTTCGATCGTGGATTTTTCTGCAAGCCAACCGTTCTCGCGGACGTGGATCGCGAGATGACCCTTGCCAAGGAAGAAATTTTCGGCCCGGTGCTCGTTGTCATGCCGTACCGAACCGAAGCAGAGGCACTCGACATCGCGAACGATTCGATCTTCGGCCTCGGAGGCTACGTCTTCAGCGAGAACCGCGACCGCGGTTACGAATTCGCCTGTGGAATCCGTGCGGGACGGGTGTCGTTCAACGGCGCGAACACCAATTCGGTGACGCCCATGGGCGGCTACAAGCAGTCCGGTATCGGTAGGTCGATGGGCGAGTACGGTCTCGAGGAGTACCTCGAGGTCAAGTCCATCTACGGCTTCGACGAAGAATGACACCTCACTCGCGGGGAATGCGTTCCCCGCGAGTGAGGCTCCTGGTGACCGCTACACCGAGGAGAAGTACGAGCGATATCGCGACGACCACCCAACCGGTGTGACGAATGCCGTCGTCCCCCACGTCGGGGCCTGCGGTGAACTGCAGAACCACGGCGGCCAGGTTCGCTCCCAGGAATTGCACCGTGCGATACATCCCCATGGCGGTTCCGACTTCCTCGAGGGAAGTCGCGGAGTTGACCATGTTCTGGTTGCTCAGGTTGTTGAACCCGCTCGGAACGCCGAGGACTGCGGCGACCAGCAGCACCACGACGATGGGTGCCGTCGTCCGTTCCACGATCGCCAGGAGCAGTCCCCCTGCAGTCAACGCGACTGACCCGACCGTGAGCGTGATTCGAGGACCGAACCGCCGTAACACTTTCGAGGCGACGTACGTCGACAGGATTCCCACCGCGGCGACCGGCAACATCATGAGGCCGGTCTGAGTCGCGCTCATGCCACGTTGGTATTGCAACCACTGGGGAACCGCGAAGAACACGGAATAGAACGCGACGTAGGTGAGCAATGTTCGGACCAACGTGGCGCTCAACGAACGATTGTGGGCCAGCGCCCGCACATCGATGAAGGGCTCATCTGTATACCATTCTCGGACGACGAAAAGGACCAGGGCGATCGCCGGAACAGCGAGCAGGAACCACGGCGGCGATCCCCCGGCCGACAGCAGAAACATCATGACAGTGGATGTCAGCACGACGAACAGGCCGACTCCGAGCAGATCCAGCGAACGAAGCAGGCTGCGTCGCGAATCACTCTGTCGTGCTGTCGAATCTGGAGCGACGTAGCGAAGTACTGCAGCTCCGCTGAGAGCTATGACCGGCAGGTTGATCCATAGGATCGATTGCCAACCGAACGTTCCGACCAGCAGTCCGCCCACAGTGGGACCGAGTGCCGCAACGGATTGACTGCACAGGACGAGCGTCAACAACGCCGATTTCGGATCGCTCCGGTGACGGTCGGCGTAGTCGCGAATGATCGTCATCGCGTTCGGAAAGTGGGTGGCCATCCCGATTCCGAGCAGTACGTACGCGGCAATGAGCCAGTCGATATCGGGCGCGAAAGACCCTACGACCGTCGCGACGCCGACGACCCCCAGACCCACCAGATAGATCCTCCGCGCTCCGAAGATCGTGCCGAGCTTTCCGCCAATCGGAGCGGAAACCGCTGTGGCGATGTACATCCCGGAGATCAACCAGGATGCCCCCGCCGGCGAACCGAAGTGCGTGACGACAGCGACCATCGCCACCGCGATCATCGACGAGTTCAGCGGCTGCAGCACGCTCGCCGAGGACGCGGAGATACTGACCTTCGCCGGTACCGCCGCCCCGAGGGCTTTCTCTGTAGAACTCATCGAGCGAAGCAACTCACGCTCGATGTACGACCTTCGCCGAATCGGATGCGTCGGTGCGCCCCGGCACCGCGGAACTGGGCAGACCGTAGACGGACGACCGCAGATCGGTGTTCTTCGTTTCCGGCACAAGCCACACGCCAACCAGTCCGATGAGGCCGATTCCCGCCATCGCGTAGAAGGCAGGAGCGACCGGACTTCCGGTAGCGCTGATCAGCGCCGCTGCGATGAGTGGCGTGGTGCCACCGAAGAGAGCCACGGAGAGGTTGTACGAGATTCCGTGGCCACGGCACCGAAGCGCCGTCGGAAAGATTTCGACCATTCCGGTGAACATCGCCGCTCCGTACATCGACAGGCCTATCGAGAGAAGTGCCTGTCCGACCAATGCGCCGGCTACCGTTCCTGACCCGGCAAGGGCGAACGCGGGGTACGCCGCGACGAAGAGCCAGATCGCTCCGGCGTAGTACATCGGTTTGCGTCCGAGCCGATCGCACAGCTTTCCCATGACGGGAAGTAAAGCCGCGAGAACCATGATGGCTGCCATGTTCGAGAGCAATGCACTCGTGGCCGGTATACCTCCATGGCTGACCACGAAGGTGTACATGTAGCCGCTGAGCAGATAAGCGCCGATCGCGTACGGCGGCTGCAGCAAGATGACCAGAAGCATGGACTTGCGCGTGCCGAAGGCTCCCCGCATCGCGCCGGACACCGTCCCCGCGTTCTCCGGAGTGTTCATCTTCTCGTACTCCGCTGCGGCCTCGACGAACTCGTCGGGATCCTCCAACGTCCGGCGCAGCACGTAACCTACGACGGCCACGACTCCACCTAGGATGAAGGGGATTCGCCATCCCCACGCTTCGAATGCTTCCTCTCCCAACGCCGACCGAAGGCCGAAGATGATCGCAGCCACCGCGGCCACAGGCCAATACGAGAACGACTTCACGGTCCCCATCCAGGACGCTCGTTTCGTTGCGGGAGCCGACTCCACGATGTAGCTCTCGACGCCTGTCGTCTCGCCACCGATCGATAGTCCCTGTAGCAAGCGGCAGAAAATGAGGATGAGCGTCGCGGCAAGGCCGAAGGTCTCGTACGTCGGAATCATGCCGATGAGCATGGTTCCGACACCCATCAGCACCACAGTCCAGGACAGGACGGCGAGGCGGCCGAACTTGTCTCCGACGTAGCCGAACAGTGCGCCGCCGAACGGTCGTGCCACGAACGAAAGTGCATACACAGCGAAGGTCCCGAGAATCGCTGCGGCTGGATTACCTGCCGGAAAGAAGTGAACTGCAATGGTCGGAGCCATCAACGCATATACCGAATAATCGAACTGCGTTCCGATCTCACCTATTGCTCCGCCGAGCTTCTTCCGACGGTCACTGTGGTGCACTTCGGTCATGCGCTCTCCTTGATGTAGTGAAACCGCTGTACGCGGTAGCCGCGCGCGACGCCCCGGGTAGCCAGAAAGTTTCGTGGGACCTGCGTCACGCCACTAGCAGTGCCACTACATACTGTAATTTTGAGCACAGGGTGTCAATAGTCGGACTGTTAATACTTCGTACTACATGTGCGCGAACGGCAGTAAGGCTCGCAACGCCAACTTCTCAGCCGAAGGGTGCCCCGGCAGGGTGTCGCACCAGATCACGCGCGGCCTTAGCCTTGGGTGCATGGACAACAAAGCCGAGGTACGTGAATTTCTGATGACCCGCCGGGCCAGGCTGACGCCGGACGCGGCAGGCATTACCGGTGGAAGCAACCGTAGAGTCGCCGGCTTACGTCGCAGCGAAGTCGCATCCTTGGCCGGCCTGTCCGTCGAGTATTACGCGCGGATCGAACGCGGCGCCATCGGCGGTGCCTCTACTTCTGTACTCGACGCACTTTCGCGCGCACTACAGCTCGATGATACCGAACACGCACACCTGCTCGACCTCGCCCGAGCCGCAGACGGTGTGCCGACCTCCGGGCGGCCACGCCGCAAGGCTTCACGCCCCTCGGCCCAAAGAATCAGCTTGCAGTGGGCGCTCGACTCGATCACCGATGGTGTTGCGTTCGTACGCAATCAACGCCAAGACATGCTGGCAACCAACGATCTCGGAAAAGCGTTCTATGCGCCGATCATCGGCGACGGCGGGCGCACACCGAATCTTGCTCGATTCCAGTTCCTCGATCCCAAGTCTCGCGACTTCTACCCCGACTGGGACACATTCGCTGAAATGTGCGTGTCCATCATGCGCGCCGAAGCGGGACGTGACCCGCACGACAAGGGGCTTCAAGACCTCGTCGGCGAACTCTCCACGCGCGACGAAACGTTTCGTAAGCTGTGGGGTGCCCATAACGTTCGAACCCACGGAGCGGGCAAGAAGCGCTTCAACCACCCGATAGTAGGCGAAGTCCACCTCGCCTACGAGGAGCTTGTCGTCACCGCCGATCCCGGTTCTATTCTGATGGTCTACACCGCGGAGCCAGGTTCACCGAGTGAAGAACGCCTGCATCTTCTGGGTTCCTGGGCAGCGCAGCATAATTCCGCCGACACACCCTCTTGATCGAACCCCGGCGCGATGGTCTCGAGATGCCTTCGCGTGCGCAACACCTAGAGGGGCGCCACGGGGGCCTGTGTCTAGGAGATCCTTTGTGTCAGAGCAGACATGGCACCCCGTCGCTCCACGCTGATGAAGTGTCCCGCGGCACAAACATCGACTAACTCGGCTCATGGCAGCAACGCCATACCAGCGCGACGATCCGACGGCGGAAACAGTCAGCGTAGCCATAGGCGATGTGCACTTCGGTCTTCACCTCGAAATAGCGTGACGGAGCGGCGACCACGCTTGGGAGCATGGCCCGATGCCATTGCGGAGTGGTGTGGGCGACGCCTTACGGCGAGCAATCCGTAGGGATAATCATCTGTGAGTGCGGGCTGGAACTGGTCGGCCCATTGGGCTGTCGCGAGGCCCAAGTGAGCGGTATGCGCCAGCATCGACGGAAAAGGCAACGCCCGTAATGCAGCTGTAGGCGTCAATGCACGCCCAGGGCACCACCGCAGTAATTTCCTCCGGTTGTCCGAGTGGCCCGAACGGCGAACCGGCCGCCGCAGTGTCAGGGTCCAGTTCCCCAAGCCTTTATCGCTTCTCGACCATCAACGCGCAGATCGTGCGCGGCACCTGGCGTCGACCAGCCGCCTCATCAGCGCATCCATTCGAAGCAACCATGAATCCGGTATGGTTGGACGCCAAATCCAGGCCACCGAATCTCTCAACGGTTGCACGCACAACCGACACTCGATCTCGTCGGAAACGTCACACCTCATCGCTTCGAGTCCCTAGTCCATTGAACGTCGGATGTCTGTGTACAGACTGGCAGCGTCCACGCCAATGACGGCGGGACAGGCACCGGCTTCGGCGAACACTCCGACAGTGACCATGCCCATCCTGCACTTCCTCCGGCCCCGAAACGGTCATACCGGTGAAATCTCAGGTGATGGTGACCAGCGTGTGCTCCAAGTCATTTGGGTGACGTCGAATCAGTTGCTGGACAGCTGAACTCCGGTGTGTTTCTCCAGAGCGAGGAGCAGGTCGGCCTGGAACTGTTCGTCGTGCACTGCGCAGTGGGGTGCCTCGGTCCGATGATGGTGCCAGTACCTACCTGATACGAGCGCCTGCGAATCGTCTGTGGTCGCGAGCCATGACTGAGTAACATGGCTCAGAGAGAGGACGCCAGTGGCGTCAGGGCCGCCCATCTTGGTCGGTACCCAGCCGGGATCGACCGCGTGCGCGATCGACGCGGGGGCAAGCCTGGCCACCGCTGCCATGAGCGTCGTTGCGAACAGCTTGCTGTCCGAGTACGAGACCGTCTTTCGAGACCCGGACCAGTCTGCGCAAGAGAGGTCTGCGTGCCCGCCGCGGTGCATGCTACTACTGAGATAGATCAGCCGCCCTGGACCGTGGATCGTTGCAGTGAGTACGTATGGCGCAACAACATTCACCGGCAGCAACAACGGCCCGTCTATGATCCCGGCATTATGAACTACCGCTTGGATGGCACCTATCCGATTTGCCTGCTCGGCAATCTGCGCTAGGTCTTCAGGAAGAGAAAGATCGCCGACGACGCTCGCCGCGCCACGGGAAATCAAGTCCTCCACCGCAGACAGGCGCTGCTGTGAACGGGCATGAACGATGACCTCATGACCGTCGTCGAGCAACGACACGGCGCAGGCGCGTCCGATTCCGTCGGACGACCCGGTGATCAAAATGCGTGACACGAACTAGACTTTCAACTCGAGCGAGTGACTGTCACAGTCACATCACCGTCGACCGAGCCGACTGCGTCGGAGCCTGATGAATCCATGCGTCCCAGTATTACGATTCCCGGAAATTCAACCTGATCGCCGTAATAGAGAACGAAGTCGTCACCCGGCGCGTAATATCCGACATCACCCGGGTTCGGATCCGCTCGCGAGGGAGAATCAGAGGTGGACAACTCGGCCGGAAGCGGACCGGTCTTCTCCACCGAACCGTGGTCGGACATTTCGATCGTCAACGGCAGTTGATCGAGCAGGTCGCGGCTCGCTGCACTGTCGTTCAAGTTACCGATCACTGTTCGACCGCCGACTTCGATGACGATGCGGGAAGAGCTTTCGTTCGCGACGGCCTCGCTCGGATCACCGGCATTGTTAGTAGTCGTAGTTTCGACGAAGTCTGTCAAGCTCGAGATTTCAGTCGCCGGCTCGGAGCCGGTCCCACTGGAACATGCCGCCAGCACGACAGCAGACGACATCGCGAATGCGACAGCCATGCCTCGCCGCACCGACCCAACACGCATTGTCACGTTCACCGTCACGACGCCGAATGGCGTTCGTACGTCACGCGAAACCCTTCGACAGGATCACTCGGTGTCAGGATGAGAGTGTCACCGTCGACCGCGTAATTTCGGTTGAACGTCTGCCCGATCAGGTCACGTGCGGCCGCCGATTCAACTGTGACAGTGAATGTTCCGGCATCCACATCGGTCACGAGGTCGCCGTAGTACGCCTCGTATCCCTGCACCGTCAGCGGGGTGTCCGGTGCGGCTGTATCCGGGTTCATTGCCTGGACGGACATCGTGTCGTTGGTGAAGATGACCTGACCCGAGTACGGCACCGGCGCCAAATTGCCCTCTGTTCCGACCTCGAGCGATGTCATGCGCCACTCACCGGTCAGCCCATCGCGTGGCGACTCGTCCGAAGCCTGCGAGCAGGCAGTGGTTGTAACCAATAACCCCACTGCGACAACACCAGTGATCAGAATCCTCTTCATCGCATACCCTCTTCGCATTTGTCGGACAACAAGACGAATTTATCGAGACGAACCGGGCAAAGGGAGTCCCTGTCAGGGAACCCCTCACGCGCCCTCGAAGATTTCGATGTGCGCGTTTGCTCGAACCGATAGCTGGGCGTGGGCGGGCTCCGAATCTCAGTTGTCAGGGCAATCAACTGGGTCTTCCTCCGGTGGATGGCCAGGATGGTCGGATTGGCAGGTCGGATGTGCGGCTGACGATCCAATTACTCTCTTGAACAACGTCATCTAGGGCTTCACCCATGACCAATGCTGCGGGAGGT
This sequence comes from Rhodococcus sp. RS1C4, assembly GCF_002258225.1. NCBI lineage: Bacteria > Bacillati > Actinomycetota > Actinomycetes > Mycobacteriales > Nocardiaceae > Rhodococcus > Rhodococcus sp. RS1C4. The sequence goes on from NZ_NOXZ01000011.1 coordinate 196,652, forward strand.
GAAGAGATTCGAACGCGAGAAGCAGCTGAAACGGTTGAACTCCGCAAGAGTCGGTCGGAATCAGCCGTCAGCACTTCGATGTACAGGAAACTTGGACGGTCCGGCGTCTATCTCGTCAAACGAAATTACATGAAGATTTCCGGATTGCAAACCCTCACAATCGAATTGCCCTGCCTGCTACAAGAACCGTACGAAGTGAACGGCAGCACCGGTGACTGATCTGCCACCGCCAACAATCAAGAATTGGGACCGGCAGCTGAATGCACGACGTAGGTCTATGCCGAGCGCAGTCTTCTCCGCACCTGACGGGGTTCGCGGACACACCCTTCGCTACTTCGAACAAGATGCAAAATCCATCTGTCGCTGGTGCTCCGTAGTACTGACACGCCGCAACTACGCACTGAAGGGCGAAGAGTCTGAGGGTATCTGGGGAGGCCTGCCTGCAGCAGCGCGGTCTATGCACCATAGGGCTGGGTACTCGGCGAGCCTCGAGCAGCTTCACCAACCTGACAACATGTTGGTTGAGTTACACGGGCGATCGTAGCTGGTACGAGACGTGGTGCTCGCCCCGTTTACGCCGGTAAAGCTCGCGTGACAGTCAAGCGTTCGCGCCACGCAGAGTGAAGAACTTCCTTATGGAGACGTCGCTACATCGAAGGTCAGTCGCGTATCTACAGGCCCCGCCGACCGCGTCTGTCCCCGGCGCCGTATGAATCCCACGCCATACGTAACAGCCATCAGGCCGACACCGGCAGCGATCAGATACGGAGCGACGTTCGGATTGGCACCGACGGTATTACCCACAACCATCAAAACGGTCACCCACAGCGCCGCGGCAGTAAAATTACACAGAGCGAAAGTCCGGAACGACATCGGGGAAGCTGCCGCCAACCGCGGTCCGAAGGTTCTGGTGCCACCGAACAGATGGCTAGCGACGGAGGCGACAGTGGCATGGCGATCGAAAGCGTTCTGTGCCCGTCTAAGCACCCTCGATGAAGGCACCGCTCTCTTCGGAGGAATGGGTGTCGAACCAGCGTCACCACGACGGCGGCGTAGTAAGAAGGCTGTCTGCGCACCCCCGGACGACGCCACGACCATCACGACAGCCGCGACGATTGGGTCAACGCGGCCCAGCCCGACGACCGACCCAACGATGAGCACGGTGCTTGTCCCTGGCAGAACGAGCCCCACGAGCAGCGCAGACTCCGCTAACAGGACAACCGAAGCTGCACCGAGAAGATACGGCGCGCAGACTCCGGCCAGGCAGACGAGAACAAGTCCGATATTGGGCACGGCCCCAACCTTCCAGTTGCGTACGAATAGCTGAGGGCGAGGCAGCGAGCGCAGCCTCGCGGTGATGCCGATTGCAGACTTCACCACGGTGACAAGTCGGGGGCACGGCAAGGGTGGGCGGAATCCGACGACGAAACAACCCACGTTGCGAGCTGAACCGATCGAATCCGTTGCGCGATCAGCACTGCACGTGAGACCGTAGTATGCGACGTCGCGACAGCGCGGACGTTGTACTGGTAGGTCGTGGTTCACTACCGCAAATAGCACTACCCTGAGTTCATGGACAATGCACTCGGTCGGCAGTCACGTGAAACGCCGGCCTAGGGACGATGATTCGAATCGACGCTTCGATCGATTCCAGTAGCCCGGTGAATCATTCGCAAACATGAACGGGCAGGTCATCGGCGTAAACACCCTCATCACAACGTTGGGCCGGAAGGCTCCGGCACTATGAACATCGGTTCCTCGGTGCTGATCGAAGATCGACCAGTGGTGCAAGGGGCCGAGCGATCGATTGCCGCCGATTAACTCAGCGGCCCTCGTACTCGTCATCGGTGATGTGTTCGGCCCAGGTCGTCGTCGTGGCAGGATCCTCACCGTTCTGAAGCATCGCGATGTGTTCCATAAACACCTCCGGAGCTGCAGCGTGCCAATGCTCTTCACCAGGAGGGGTGTACAGAGTCTGCCCGGCGTGCACCTCGATGATGGTGCCGTCGCGGCTTCCGAAACGGGCGATTCCCTGCGTGACACGCAGGTATTGACCGTTCTCGTGGGAGTGCCATGCCGTGCGAGCTCCTGGGGCGAAACGAACTGTCGCTACGACCATGGTCTGACTCGACTCGTGCGGGAGCGCGATCGGATCCAGCCAGACATCACCGGCGAACTGGGTTGAAGGGTTTTTGGTGGTGGAAACAGCGGGTTCTATGTTCACGAATCTACTTCCCGTCGATCAATTCGTCTGAATATATGTGCAGCTCGAACTTATTCGGCACTTACCCGCCCCTCGAACAACTTCTTCGCGATGCCCATCGCAGCCATCCCCTTGGGCCAGCCCGCGTACATCGTGACGTGCGTGATCGCCTCGATTAGCTCGTCCTGCGTCACGCCATTCTCAATAGCGCGACCGAGGTGGAAACCAAGCTGCTCGGTGTCACCTCCGGCGGTGAGCACCGCTACGGTAAGGAGGCTACGGTCACGGGCGGCGAGTTCAGTCCTGTTCCAGACGTCGGCAAAGAGCAAGTCATCGGTGAGTTCGGCTAGCTTAGGGGCGAATCCTCCGAATACTGCCCGACCGCCTCCCACTTGCTTTGGTTGGTCTGTCACGGCAATCCTTCCTTTGGTCGATGTCACCAGCATGGTGCGAGAGACCCGACGAAGGAAGGCCCTGCCGAGGAGCGCACCGACAGGGCATCGTTCATTGTCCAAACAAGAGGTGCGAGCCCACTGAGCTCGCGAGACTAGTGGCCATTCCTCAAGCGCCTCTCCTGCCCGATCGACACAGCTCCGTCAATCGAAGACGAAGACACCCTTCCCGATCTCACGTCGATCGAACAGTCTGTATGCACGTTCAGCTTCCGAGATTCGGAACTCGTCTGTGAACAGAGCCTCAATGTCGAGGTCGCGCTCCGCCACGAACAATGCGCATTCCTCTTGGAGGTTCTTGCTGAACGTGAGCGACCCCACGATCGTCTTGTGAAGGTGAATCAGTTCGTCACTGCTTATCTCCAAGGGTCCGAATACACCCACCATGCACGCAGTCCCCCACTGCCGAATGGACTGGACCGCTTGTTGTCGCACGGTCGCGTTGGCGCTGCACTCGATCGACTTGTCTGCACCTTCGCCGTCCCTGGTCAGTGCTCGAACGGAGTCCACCGCGTCCACTTCGGCCGAATTGACGGCGAAATCGGCACCGAACCGTTTCGCCATCTCGAGTCGTGCAGGATCGATATCGACAGCAATGACTCGAGCACCGAATGCTTTCGCCAGCAGTGTCGCACTCAACCCGACCGGACCCTGACCGAAGATCGCGACCGTGTCGGTAGCGTTCAAATCGATCCTTTTGATTGCCGCGAATGCGGTACCTGTTCCGCACGAGATTGCAGCTCCGGTCTTGAACGACAGAGATTCGGGCAGCTTGATCAGCGTGTGCGCAGGGACCTTCATGAAGTCAGCATGTCCGCCGTCACCGTTGAGACCCCCGTACACGATGCGGCCGTTCGGGCAATATTGCGTCCAGCCCGAGCGGCAATACTGACATGCGCGGCAACCGTCGTAGTGATGCACCATGACACGATCCCCCACCTGTGGCTCGGTGGGTCGAACCGCATTTCCTACCGACTCGACAACACCACACGGCTCATGACCTTCGATCACCTGTGCGTCCACTGGCCGTTGCGGGCTGTGCAAGTGATGCAGGTCGCTGCCACACATACCGGAGGCCTTGACGCGAATTACCACCTCGTCCGGACCTGGCACTGGATCCGGTAGGCGACGAACCTCGATCTTGTTCTCGCCCAGAAAAACTACAGCATCCATTTCGTGGCTCCCTTGTGTGGTTTACGGTTCAGTGGCCGGTTCGCGTGTTTACGACCGACACGTCGGTATCCTTCGTCGGCCCAGAATCGGCTTCTTGACCATGTCCGGACCGAGCCTGCTCGGCTATCTGGCTGAGAGCCTCTCGAGAAGTGTCGACGCGAGCAACGGCGTACATCAGAGTCGCGATCACATACAAGCCAGAAAGAGCCAGGATCACCCCGACGATTCCGAAGTGGGAGTACAACCAAAGAACGATGAACGGGGAGAAGATCAACCCCACACGGCCGACGGTCTGAGTCAATCCGCCGCCTCGAAAACGGAAAGCGGTCGGAAAGAACTCAGGCACTGTGCCGAGACACATCGTCAAGAACGATGCAGCCATCGCGACCAAGATGAATCCGATGACAACGATCAGCGCGGGGTGCTGCATAAAAGGATAGATACCCGCGAAAATCGCAGCTAGCGTTCCGAATATCACGATGCTGTTTCGACGACCGATACGGTCTGCGATCAGAACACACAGCAACGGCCCCACGACATACCCGGACATGATCGCGGCGTTGAAGCCTAGTGATCGAGACACGGTAAGCCCCTGCTCGACGAAGAAGGTGGGCATCCAACCCGTAATTACGTTGGAACCGAACAGGCAAATGACCGTGAGGAACAGCGCCATAGCTGTCCGCGCGACCACAGGTCGGGAGAACAACACCGTTATCGGCACCCACTCGGCCTTCTCGCCGACCGGGGTCGACGCCGCATTGCAGTTCGACGATGAGTCGGTCAGGGTATTCGGGGTGCCGTTCTGCCTTTCGATTTCCTGCATGACCGCTTCGGCTTCCTCGTACCGTCCGCGTGACTCCAACCAACGCGGCGACTCCGGCATCGAACGGCGTAGCCACCACGCAACGAGCGCGCCGACGCCCCCGATCACGAACATCGCGCGCCACGAGAATGTGGGAATCACCAACCAACCCAAGACTGCGGACACTGTCACCCCCAGTCCGCCGAAGAAACCGAGGATCCCCAAATACCGACCACGGCGAGCACGCGGAATGAATTCGGTGATCATGCCGTAGCAGATGACGTATTCCGCACCCATTCCGATACTCATGAGAAAGCGCAGGGCTATGAGAATTTCCATGTTGGGCGCAAATGCGGCGCACAGCGCCAACACCGCGAACAGCCCCAGGTTGAACTGAAATGCAAAGCCTCGGCCGACACGGTCACTGAGCCAACCCGCAAACGCTGCTCCGATTGCCAGTCCCGCGAACGTGAACGACAGAAATAAAGAGTTCAGTTGCAGTGTCGAAAATCCGGTAGGCAGCATCGAGGCAAGTACTGCAGCCGAAAGCTTGTTGTCGAACGCATCCCAGAACATTCCGAGTCCCACCAGAATGATCATGCGTCGATGAAACTTTCCCATTGGTAGGTTGTCGAGGCGTCTACCCGCATCCATCCGTGTGCTCACTGCCCCGCTCCCCTCAGCAGCGGATCGGTACCGAGACCGAGGAGCCGTACGACTCGCATCGCTTGATCGACCGGACATGTTCGAAATTGGGCTTCCACAGAAACATACCTTTGGTTGGTGTTCTATTTTCGTCGAGCGCAAGCACCGATCGCCGGGTGGTCCTCGCCGGCTCAGACGGCAAGAGTCGGCGCGATGGCATACTTGTTCGCGCGCAATGTCAATCGTCTTCCGTGTTGCACGAATCACGTTCGGCTCGATGTCCATTAAGTCGTCACAGCTCGCTCACGTCCAATACCGAAATCCAATTCAGCATATAGATCACAGCGATTTCCACCGACCAACAGCTGGTCGATCGAGGTGCCGGACGCGGCGAATGCGTTTCGCCAGCTCGAATTTCGGTCGGCCAAGCCCGGAAATGGACACGATGCGCGGTGCACCCGGTCGATTCGGCACTTCGCTCTCGGCCGAGGCATCCCCCACACGCGGGGCAGCCATTTCGAGTGGAGAAGTGCCCGTCTACAAGCAGGCGTGTCGACAGGGGCCACGACCGGCTTCTCGATCGCCAAATTATCACCGAACAGCTCAATATCTCGGTGGTGCAGAAGATTTAGTGAAGAATTGAGTCGTAGAAAACACCTTCACCGACGCTGCACGTTTGGCTGTACGGTCCATCCGTTCGCAATACTCCAGCAAGAACTCCTGCCGTTCTTTCGACAGGATACTCGGTGCCGATGGCTCCGTGGCCTTTAGCGAGTAAGGTTCGCCAGGGTCGCGACGCCGAATGCCCGGGCAGCGTCATCCCACTGCCCCAGCAAACCGAGCAGGTTCTCCCCGTCTGCACGGTACGAACGGATTTCGCGTTCGAGAACCTCGAGAACGCCAGTTCGCAGCTCCGTGTTGAAGTTGATCTTGCCCACGTTCATCGTTCTCGCCCTGACCAGATCCTCCGCTGGAATCCCCGATGCACCGTGCAAGACGAGTGGTACCGAGGTGCACGTGGCGACGTCGCGCAGAACATCCCATTTCAATTGTGGTTCTCCGCGGTATGTGCCGTGAACATTGCCCACCGCAACGGCAAGAAGTTGAGCACCCGTCCGGGCCAGGAAGTCCGTGACCAACTTGGGATCGGTGAGGCCGGCACCTGATTCCTCGGCATCGGACGCGACATGAGCACGGTCCTCGTCGCCAGCAAGGCCACCCAGCTCTGCTTCCATGACGATGTTCGGGCCGATGAGCTCTCGTGCCGCTCGAACCAACGCGATGTTGTCCTCGTACGCGAGTGCAGAACCGTCCACCAGAACGGAATCAGCCCCCGCCGCCACAGCCGCGGCAATTGTTTCCAAGTCTCCGGCATGGTCCAACTGGACTGCGACCGGAACTGCCGCTCCGTCTGCAAGGCCTCGAAGTGCCGTGATCAGCCGGCGCCCGTTCTCGGTCGCGGCCACCTTGGGAGCGACCAGCAACGTCGTTCCGCAGCCGGAAGTCTCCGCAGCAGCGACAACGGCGAGCGCCGTCGTGAAGTCGTAACAGGTGAAGGCGGGCACAGCCGACCCACGCGACAGGCTCGTGGAAACCAGATCATCGAGTCGCGTGCGCATCAGAGGACGCCGTGCCAACGCCCAGCAGTGAAACCAAGCTGTCGGACTACCAACAATCTCGAAGCGCGATATGTGCTCATGCTCTACCGCCGACTTCTTGCCCGAATTTGCTACTCAGTTTTCGAGTGACATCGACCAGCGACTGATCGTCGCCGACGTTACCGGGGAAGACGACGTACGGGATGCCTTTACCAGGCCCTTCGGCTGGCTCCCACAAGGAGACAATGCCGGGCAGCATAGGCCCACGCACGATCGCGTGGCGGATCTCCATACCGTATGCGGCAACGTCGGAAGACGTAATGCCTCCCTTAGCGATGACAAACCGGGGGGGAAAGGCTTCGAGGGTCCTCTTCACAACGTCAACGACCGCCGCGGAGACGGTTCGAGCGATCTCCAAACTCGACGACGCTTCATCGGTCTTGACGAGCGATCGGCAAGTGTGCACGATAACATCTCCGTGATGCAATCCATCGACGACATCGGCAACAATACCGTCGATATACGGGTTGTCGGACGTTAGGCGACCGGCATGCAATAGCTGCTCGACGTCGATTTCGACGACGCGAGCCGATCCGTGAGCCAATGTAAGGGCGCTGAGTTGACGGGTGGTAATTGCGACATGCGACCCCACCACGATTAATCCACCGGCTTCGGCGGAAGTGTTGCTCGCGTATACGTCGTCCGACACCAGAGCGGCACGGATTTCCTGACCGATGCGCGCCCGGACAAACGGCGGACCGACTCGATAGAGCAACTTTTTTCCGCGTCGTTCGGCTTCAAGCAGCCCCAGCGCCAAGGCTCGAAGATCGTTCTCTGTAACAACGTCTGCGACGATCGGAGTCGAGTTCGTTGCATGGTCGATAGCATCGGCAATAGCTTTGGCCGAGACGCTCGGGTCGTGTGCCGCCGCACCCGCTCGAATTACGTTCAGGTCGAGAACGATCACTGACTGTGCGGGAAAACGACCGCCCGACTTCTCTTCGATGTACTCGGGCAACGACGAGTGGACGAAGCCAAAGCTGGCATCGTTCGCAAACTCCGTTTCCCCGACGGGTATCAGGTTTCCCAACTCGGTACCCGCTGCGCGCATGTAGTGGACTCCACCGATGGTGATCCGACCTGCGTCGGGAAATGCAGGAACAACTACAACGCCATCGGTGCCATCGCCGGTCACTGCTTTCACGGTGGCGGCGATGACATCGGGCTCTAGTGGGTAGTGTCCACGCAGAGTCGAGTCACTGCGGCTTACAAACGACAGTGTCAAGTGGCTGTCTACGGTCGCCGCGGATGTCAGCGCGTTTCGTACCGCCTCTTCGTTGCGAGCAGCGGCTTGAGCCGGGCTGAGGCTGCGCGTGTTGGTCAGTACGTAGACAGCCGGTTTGGTTTCCTCTTCTCGAATGTGATTGAAGGCCCAGTCGAAATCACTCGGCTCCCACCGGGTGAGTACCGGTACGTCCCACACGGATTGCGTGCCTGTGGGGTCATCATCCAGTACGACCAATACCCGAGAACTGTCGCCGTCCTGCGCGATGTTCTCCGACACGGTCGACGCTGAAATCGCCACCTCTTCGGGAAAAGCTGACAACACTTCATGTTCGAGCAACACTGCGCACTCCATTGTGACGGCTAGTTCGGTTTCGTGGTAGACCAACTCGGATCTGTCAGACGGCCACTTGAGAGACGCGTTGAGCAAGGTAACCGACACCCATGCGCGGACTGGATAACACCGTGACGCCGGTTTTCTGCTGCAAGACCTCGGCGAGTCGGTTCATAGAAGCTTGCGCCAGGACGATCAGGTCGACGTTCTCGGCGAGGTTCGTCGCCTGCTCGATAATCAGTGCGTCATGCTTTTCGCGGTCTCCCGCCATCAGAACCGCGAAGGCACCCTCACACAACCGCTGCTCGATTTCCACCTCGCGGCCGATCTCGACGGCCTTCTTTTCGATTAGATCGGACGTAGGGCCCAGAGTGGTCGGCACCGTTGCCAGAACGCCGATCCGTCGACCGTCACTGGCGGCTTGGAGTGCCATCGCCTCGTCGATCTTGACTACGGGGGTATTCACGTTCTGCGCAGCAACATCCAATGCCGGGCCGAGGGAGGAACACGCGGAAAAGATGATGTCGGCGCCTGCGGCCTCCGCAGCCTGGGCAAGACGGGTCATCCGCTCTTCACTCTTCGGAGAGATTCCCTCTTCGCGAACGACTGTGGCCAGAACATCGGAGTCCACGAAATGCATTACCTCCGCATCGGGGATCAACTCGGCGATCAAGTCGTTGATCACAGGCTCGACGGAGACGAAAACGAAACTCGTATGGAGAATTGCAATCTTTTTTGTCACGATATCCTCTTTCTTGGTGGCACCGAATTCTGGATCAGAGCAAATTCGGCGAACGGTTCATGGGACGAACGGTTACCTCCGCAGGTCGCGACGCGTAAACATATCGCGTGGCGCATTGGCGTGGCCGTATATTGTTCAAAACAAGAGCCGGCTGGCGGTCGACGCGATCGCAAGACGCAGGCCACAGCTACGAGCGGCCGAAGAGACTCAGTCCGATCGCCCTTCCAGCGCGATGCCACAATACCCTTCCCTGAAGGACCTGCCGGGTCAACTACCATTAACAGGCATACACCATTCCATGTCCAATATCGGTTTGCGATCACCCATATAGCCTGCCTCTATGGACCCGCGATGTCCGTCACCATGCGGCTCACGTCGGCCGAACGGGCGCGATCGCCCAATTCCCGTGCGTACGAAATATTTGCCGATCAACGTAGAGTGGAATCGACAGTCTGGAATCGGCGCTCTCCCCTGATGCGCCTCACCGACGAGAATTCGACGCCGAGAGCAAGGATCGACATTGGCATCGCGAGAACGAACCTGGACCATCCGTCTGCTGATTCTCGCAGCTTCAGCTTCCGTAGCAGTGAGCATCATCTACCTGCCACAGGCGCTACTGACAGCCATGGCAGCGTCGTTCGGTATCTCACCGTTGGTCACCGGTGCAGTGGCAACCGCGGTCCAACTCGGCTACGCGATCGGAATATTCCTGTTCGTTCCACTTGCCGACCGAGTACATCCGCGTCGACACATCACGATTCAGTCGGCTGCGCTCGGCGTGGCATTGGCAGTGTGCGCCCTGATGCCCGACGTCATTGCTCTCGCTGTCAGCTTCTTTGCGGTTGGGCTGGTAGCAAATATTGCGCAGGTCCTCATTCCGGTGGTGGGCAAATTGGCTCCGGAGGACAAACGGTCCGGGGCTACCGGGACCATGGTCGGCGCTCTTCTGATCGGGGTCTTCGGTGGCCGAATCATTGCCGGTCTGCTGGTCGACTCGATCGGATGGAGGCTCGTCGTAGCTGCTTTCGCCGCGATGATCCTCTTCACCATTCCGCTTACTCGACGAATTCTGCAGGTGGAGTGGACAACTCCCGCACCGGGTAGTAAATACCGCGTACTTCTGGCAGATACTTTGAGACTCGCCACACGTAGTCCCGAACTCGTCGAATCTTCGTGCATACAGTTCTTCGCCTTCGCGACGTTCAACATGTTCTGGACTGTCAGCGTGATACATCTGACGTCGGAGACCCACGGCTGGTCTGTTGCGTCCGCGGGACTCTTCGGACTGGTCGGCCTCTCCGCGGTTGTGATAACCCCACTTTTCGGCCCTGCTATCGACAGATTCGGATCACTCGGAGTGATCGCCGTGAGCCTGCCGGTCTTGTTGTGCGCCTGTATATCCGTCGCACTCGATTCTAATCACATCGCATTGTTCGCGGTGTCACTGTTCGTCGTGACAGCCTGCAACCAATCGCTGCAGGCAGCAAACCAGACGAGGGTGCTCTCCGCGAACGAGCAGTACGAGGCGCGAGCCAACACCATGTTCATGGTCGCCGTCTTCGCGGGTGGTTCAACGGGTGCCGTTTTGGCACCTCTCGCTTACGGGCTCGGCCACATGCCTGCTGTCGCGATGATCGCAGCGATACTCATTGCAGTCGACATCGCAGTATTGTGCGTGGTCTGCGTGCGTCACAGGCGCCGCACCGCGGTTACATCGGGCGATCTGGAGCTGGTCGAAGAGTCGCCCAGCTCCAGATCGTCCGATGCGGTTGGCAAGTAGCCCGTTCAGTGAAAGGACCGGCCTCCATCGGTCGCAAGCGCTGAGCCTGTGACGTATGACGACTCCGAGCTGGTCAAGAACAGAATCGAACGAGCAATTTCGATCGGCTCAGCCAAACGGCCCAGCGCATAGTTCCCAACGTTGTTTCGGTGTCCGTCCGCCATCGCGGTGTCCACCATCCCGGGGCACACACTGTTTACTCGGACTGTCGGTGCTAGCTCGGCGGCGAGAACGCGTGTCAGGTTTAACACTCCGCCCTTGGAGGCGGCGTATGCGGTGTATCCGGGAGCATTGGGTAGCAAGCCTTGCGCTGACGCAATGTTCACAATCGTCGCGGTCTCCTCCTTCTGTAGCCAGGGGATACAACTACGCAGAACTATGTACGCACCGGTCAAATTGACCTCCAGCACGTGCCGCCAGTCCGCCGCCGTGACATCGGATGCCAAGCCGCGGAACATAATTCCTGCGGCGTTGACTACGCCGTCTATGCCGCCCAGCGCAGTGGCCGCCCGATCGACTGCGTCCGTGACCGCCTCTTCGTCGGTGATGTCGACTGCGTAACCGGTTCCGCCGGTGAGTTCGGCGGACTGTAGTACGCCCTGTTCGTCACGATCCAGTAGCGCGAGCGAAGCACCCTCACTCGCGAACAGCTGGGCAGTGGATTTTCCGATCCCCGACGCCGCGCCGGTCACAACGATTCTGCGTCCGAGCAGTCGTTGCCCGGGGGTCGTCGAATGATCTTCCATGGTTTTCGAAGGCGTCATTATGCCGCTTCTCCCTCTTTGGTATTCCGATCTCAACGAACAACTAACTGACTCAGCGCATCACGAAAGCATTGGCTGGTGCACCGTCGTCGGTGGAGATAACAATGCTTTTGGTATCGAGATATCCGTCCACGGCTTCTATTCCATGTTCGCGACCCAAACCGGACTGTTTGGTACCGCCGAATGGAACCATGTAGCTGTACGTACGGTAGGTGTTCACCCACACGGTGCCGACGTCGAGGGCCTTCGACATTCGCAGCGCACGCCCGACGTTTTCGGTCCACACGCCAGCCACGAGGCCATACGCCACGTCGTTACCGAGGGCGATCGCGTGTTTCTCGTCCTCGAATTCGATGATCGAAAGGATGGGGCCGAACACCTCCTCCTGCGCGATCCGCATGTCGTTAGTGACGTCTGTGTAGATTGTCGGCTCGATGAACTGGCCACCGGTAAGATCCGCGCCACTCGCCGGCCGTCCACCGAGAAGGCATCGAGCTCCCTCGGCGTTTGCAATCTCGATGTAGTCCAGTACTTTTCGATATTGAGGTGGCGTAGCGATGGGGCCCACATTGGTCAGTGGATCGTTCGGATCGCCGAGTCGGATGCTGCGGGCAATCTCCACCAATTTCTCGGTGAACGCGTCCTTGATGGAACTGTGGACGAGCAGCCTCGAGCCGGCCGAACACATCTGGCCTGAGGCACCGAAAATCCCCGACACCACTCCTGTCGCAGCCTTGTCCAGATCCGCATCCTCGAACACGATGTTCGGTGATTTTCCGCCCAGTTCGAGTGACACGCGCTTCATCGTGCGGGCGGCGCTCTCGTACACCCTCGCCCCGGTCGTATCGGACCCGGTAAACGTAATCTTCGCGACATCGGGATGTTCCACGAGCGCCGAGCCGACGTCCGGGCCGAGTCCTGTCACGACATTGAACACACCGGCAGGGAACCCGGCCTGCCTGGTCAGCTCGGCGAATTCCAACGTACTGGCAGAGGCGAACTCCGACGGCTTCACGATCACAGTGCACCCGGCGGCAAGCGCCGGTGCACACTTGACCGCCGCAAACCACAGCGGCGAATTCCACGCGGTGAGAGCTGCGACAACCCCGATCGGCTCTCGGTACGTGAAGGCAACCGAATCGGACTTCTCGATGGGGATTGTCGATCCCTGAATTTTGTCTGCCAACCCGGCGTAGTAGTACCAAACCTCAGCAAGCGACGCCAACTGTCCGTTGACTTCAGCGAGAAGCTTTCCGTTGTCACGAACCTCGACGGCCGCCAAGTGATCGGCGTTCGCGAGGACGAGATCTCCCAAACGGCGCATGATCTTTCCGCGCGCCGACGCCGACATCGACGACCACGGTCCATCGGTCATCGCACGGCTCGCTGCCGATACCGTCCGTGTGACGTCGTTCTGGTTACCGAGAGGGATCTGTGCCCAAGCTTCACCTCGATACGGATCGACGGTGTCAGTCCACTTCCCTCCGTCTGGGTCGACCCAATCTCCGTCGACGAACAGCTGGTACTTCTTCATAGTCGGTCCCTTCGTGCGATTTGTCGTGCGAGAAATGCCCATGCGAGTTCGGTCACGGCGCAGGTCGAGCTCCGGCTGCACCGTGCACAGTGGCGGCAACTCGGTCGGTCGTGTATTCGGCCAGCTCGATGTGACGGCCCTCGTCGAGATTGGACACCGCGTATACGGATCCGACAATCACTGCCAAGGTGAACACCATCACCAAGCTGGTGCCACCTACGGCGGCGAGAGCTGCTGCAACGAATGGTGCCGGGGCCGAGAAGATCAGGTTGGAGAACGTGTGCGACATGGCAGCGCCGGAGAAGCGCACCTCGGTCGGAAACTGCTCCGCGAACAGTGCAGGCTGAGCGCCACTGAGGAACTGAATGGAGCACAAGACCAAGGTCACTATCAAGCCTGTGACGAATGCGTTCGCGCTGGCAAGGGTGAAGAAGAGCAAGATTCCGGCGAAGCAGCTTGCAAGTCCGATGTAGAAGACTTTTCTACGCCCGATCCGGTCACACACCCATCCACCGGCGATCGAGAAGAGGATGGATACGCCGTTGGCAATCATCAGGATCACGAACGCCGTCTGCGAGGACATCCCCGTCTCACTCGGAAGGTAGCTCAGCCCGTACACCGCGATCAAGTAGAAGCTGAGTGACGAGCCGCCCCAAGCCAGAGTCAGCATGAACACCTTGCGGGGGTGCGTCTTCAAGACCGACAGTCCGGCACTGCGGGACTTCTCCATCTTTTGCTCGACAGTACTGTTGACGACGAACGCCGGGGTTTCCTCGAGCTTCGTTCGAATGAAAACCGCTACGACGACAATAAGGATGCTGCCGAGGAACGGCACGCGCCAACCCCACGACTCGAATTGCTCCTGGCTGAGTGTTGCACTGAGAACGACCAAAGCGAGGTTCGCGAGTACCTGACTGACCGGCGAGCCAACGATGATGAACGAGCCCAGTAGTCCTCGTCGGCGCTTGTCGCCGTGTTCCATCGTCATGAGTTGATTTCCAATGGCTTCGCCGCCCAACGAAAATCCTTGAACGAACCTGAGACCCACGAGCACAGCGGCAATACCGAACCCCTGCCCCGTCGGCAAAAAACCGATCAGGATCGACGAGCCGCCCATGAGAATCAGCGTGGCGAACAAAATGGGCTTACGCCCATGTCGATCACCGAGATGGCCGAATACCACCGCACCTACCGGTCGTGCGACGAACCCGACGCCGAACGTCGCGAACGACGCCAGGAGCGCACCAGTAGACCCCAGACTGTGGAAGAACAGGACCGGGAACAGTGTGGCGGCGAGAGCGCCGTACACGGCAAAATCGAAATACTCCAGAGCAGACCCCAGGGCGCCACTCACGACGGCGCGAGTCTCCATCGTTCTGGGATGCGTACGCGCAGCCGGGGTAGGAACGGCCGACTCCGGTTGACTACCTGTGGTCACTTCATTCTCCGAATCTCTCCATTGAGTCGCCAGGCGATCGCTGCGGTGGACCGGGGCCTGGACGTCCCGATACGGAATGGCTGATCGTTTCTTGGTCTTGATGTTGCTTCGATCACAACTCCCCTGATCCCATTAACCCCTGTCCGTAGACCTACGTCCAATACCGACATCCGAACACCCGGATAGCTGCTTCCTATTGCCCACGTATCTTTGCGATGCTTCTTGACGCAATGTTTCATATATGAAACTATTCGGAAATCACGACGACTACCGCGAAAGTTGGGCTAGGAAGTTGAGCGCAGAAGCACAGGATCAGAAATACCGAGCCCCCGCGCTGGCGAAGGGTCTCGACATTCTCGAGCTTCTCGCTTCAACCGAAGACGGTCTTGCTCAGGCCGAAATCGCTAAACAACTGAGAAGAACGACATCTGAGATCTTCCGAGTTCTGATGGTGCTGCGCGAGCGAGACTACGTCCAGGTCGATGAAGCCGACCGATACCGACTGACAACAAAGTTGTTCGAGATGGCGCACCGCACCCCTACCATTCACCGTCTCACTGCAATTGCAGGGAGCGAGATGCAAAAGCTTGCCAATCGTATCGGCCAGAGCATTCACCTCTGCATCCTTCATTCTGGTCAATTACTCGTCGTCGCTCAGGTCGATTGCCCCGATACCAACGTGCACACCGTTCGGCTGGGTGCGCTTATTTCAATCGATAATTCGGCATCCGGCCGGGTCCTCGCCTCGCAAATGGATCCCGACGACCTCGACATTTTACTTACCCTCGCCGGGCCCGGTGAAAATGACCAACGCACCAGGTTTTTAGCAGATCTCGCCCAGGTACGGGCAGCAGGCTACTGCCAAGGCAGATCCCTTACGATCGAAGGCATCACCAACATTTCTGCACCTGTCTTCGACTTCACAGGCAATGCCGTGGCTGCGATAACTACCCCGTTCATACATCGATTGACGGGAACCGAAAATGTAGATCCAGACCAGGCTCGGTCGTTGTTGGTACAGACTTGCGAGAGCCTTTCCCGCAGAATGGGAGCTGGAGGAAGTTGGAAACCCTGATATCGAATCGGATACCAGTACAACTTGATTGGATCAGCTTCGTTGCGCCTTTTCGATCCGGTTAATGCGCGAGGGGTCACGCTGCGGAACCTTGACGAAAAGCAATAGAATGAAGGCCATAGATAGTGCAACCAACGGTACGCTCATTCCGACGATGATGTCGCCGGGGGTCGCTATCTTACCGATGAGGAACGGTCCGAAAAATCCGCCTGCGGAGGCGAGCGAGTTGATCACTGCAATACCGACAACGGCCTGGCGCTTGGTCAGAACCTCGCTGATCAAGGCCCAATATGTAGGAATGTTCCCGATGACGCCGCATGCAAGCAGTATCAATCCGATCATCCCCAGCAGCGGCGAGTCACGGAAGACACCCGTTGTGACAAGACCTACTATCGCAGTGGCAAAGCAGAGCAGAACAATCGGCTTTCGTCGACCGCTAATATCCGCATACCGAACCAAGAGCAACATCACGATGGCGCCACAGACGTATGGAATCGCTCCATAAATTCCAATGCTGGTGGGTGAGTATTCCGGGTTCAACTGTGACACGACCTGCGGGAGGAAGAACGTCATACCGTACGTGGCTACTCCTGCAAGGGCATTGATGAGTCCGAGATACAGAACCTTGCGGTTCTTCAGCGTCTTGAGCTCACTCGAGTGCTCGTGATCCTCGTCCGGCATCGCCGCGTACTCGTCCGCAATCGAAGTCTCCAGCCAATTTTTCTCATCGTCGTTGAGCCACTTCGCTTTGTTCGGACGGTCCGCCAACGTGAGCAAGATCCACACTCCGAGCAGAACCGGCGGCAAACCTTGCAATATGAAGATCCAGCGCCAGGAACTGAGCCCGAACCATTCGACATGATCGAGAATGAGCCCACCGCTGAGGCTACCGACGATGAGAGCGAATGGCATTGCGAGTGCCATGACACCTATGGCGCGGCCACGATCGTTGTTGAGGAACCAAAATGTCAGAAACAGAATCAGACCGGGGAACAACCCTGCTTCAGCGATGCCGAGCAATATTCGTGCGACGTACAGCTGAGTAACAGAGTGTACGAATCCGGTCGCAACAGTGACCAAGCCCCAGGTAATCGCAATACGCGCCAGCCATACCCTCGCACCGACCCGAGCGAGGATGATATTGCTCGGAACTTCCAAGAGCACGTAGGCGAGAAAGAAGATTGCCGCAATAGTACCGTAAGTTGCCACATCGATGCCAAGCTCACTGCCCATCGTGAGTTGGGCATAGCTAATCGATGAACGATCCATGTAGTTGAACGCATACAGCAGAAAAACAATCGGCAGGATCGTCTTCCGTACTTTTCTGACAACGGCCTTGCCATCGACCGGCGAACTGACCGGCTGGGGATTTGCAGTCACCGCGCACTACCTCCATCTTGATTCGACTGGAATTGTTTGAACAGAGATTTCGGAACTCGATACTCTACGAGAACAACCGCTCAGCGAACGAGCTCGATGATTTCGGTCAGATCGTTGCACTCCTCCAACCCCCAGAGCAGCATGGTCACGCGGTCGATGTCATCTGTCGGCAGGGGCCGAATAGATACACGTGCACAGTCATCGAACTTCTTGGACAGTTCGTCTACAGTCATCGGTCGCTCCGGCGTGCCAGGAACATCAGAACCCCGGCGGGTAAATATTTGTCCGTTACGAAGTTGCACCTCAACTTTGCCATCCGGCAATTTCATATCCCAGTTGAGTTCGGCATCCTGTACCGGAACCACCTTGCTCGCCACAGACAGGACTTCAGCATCTCTCAAAGTGTCAATAGAGAAGTCGGACAGAAGCATCGAGCCCCTCACCAGGGCTACTGCGACTGTGAACGGTAGCGAGAACTTAGCGTCCATCATGGTTTGCGGTGCTTGTCGAGCGTGGAGTGGGACAGTCATCCGTTCTGCGAAGTTGCCCACATACACTCTGATCTCGGCGATGTCGACAGCGTCGAAGGGGTTTTCGCGTGCCAGCTCGATTGCGGCATGAATGTATGTATGCGCGTTTCCGACCGCTGGCCAGTACTTGTACGTCATGCCTTCGCTCAGGAAGTCGACTCCCAGGCCTGCAAGCATTTTCTCGCGGTCGAATTTGCCGCCGAAGTAGACATTGAAAATTCCGGCCTCCCCCTCGAAGAGGTTCTGCATTCCATGCATACCCTTCCCTGCCAGGAGGGTTGCATTCACACAGCTTTGAGCAATGAACCCCGCGTACAGACCACGGATATCACTACCGACACCGAAGATCTGCTCCATGGTGCCGCCTGCGGTAAGGCTTGCAATGCCTAACGAATGGGCTATTTGCTCTGCGGTCAGCCCCATCAATGAGCCACACGCGGCAGTGCCCGAGTAGGTCCCGACGACACTCGATAGATTCCAGTCCATGTTCCATCCGACGTTGCAACGGAGCCTGATGAACAGCTCTTGTCCGATGGCCACCGCGGTGATGAGGTCCCTGCCGGTCACGGAGCCCTTGCGTTCGGCCAGAGCAAGGAGAGCCGGCACAAGTGAGCTGTCCGGGTGTGCCCCCCACGGAGTCTGGCTGTCGTAGTCGAGACCGTGGGCGAGAGTGCCGTTCGCGAAGGCCGCGGCTGCGGCAGGAACGCGGTCACCGAAGCCGAGGATGGTTGCTTCTTCTTTACCGCCTGCATCGGTGACAAGCTCGATGATCGGTCTCACAGCGAGCTCCATGCCACTTGCGCCCAGAATTACTCCGAGTGTGTCGAGAATGCTCTTCTTGGCGGCCTCGACCGCGCCCGGCGGCAAGTCCACATATCGGGTGTTTGCAGCGAACTCAGCAAGGTCCTGAGCGAGGTCACGGTTCGTCATCGTCGGTCTTCTCCGATTGGGTGATTGGTGTTGTCGGTTTGTCGGGGTGGCCATTTCGCTGGCAATCCAGATCTCGAAACAGTTATCGGCCGTAACAAAGTGTCGGTGGTGGCCCATGACCACACTTCTGCGCCCCTACAGGCACGCTGTCTGTCCGCCGTCCACCGAAACGACTGAGCCCGTCATGAAGCTGGCGTCATCGCTGAGCAGAAAGACGATTGCCGCCGCGATTTCTTCGGGATAACCGATTCGTCCGATCGGATGTTTTGCGTTGATCGATGCAGCCTTCACCGGGTCGTTCATCATGTAATCGGTGAGCGGCGTTCTGGTCATTCCGGGGGCAACCGCATTGACGCGTATACCTAGGGGTCCTAACTCAGGACACATCGATTTCGTGATTCCGGAGATCGCGAACTTCGAAGCGACGTAGGAGAGCCGGTTCGGCACACCGAGAATACCCGCCCCTGAGGAGATATTCACGATCGCCCGCGGACCCTGGGCGTCCTTCACTGCCAGAACGAAGGCCTGGCACATGTTAATCGTGCCGTCGAGATTGACAGACATGATCTTGCGATGCGCCTCAGGGTCAAGGTCGACGATTGTTCCTGAACCGGTGATGCCGGCGCAATTGACGAGCCCGTTTATTCCACCCAGCTTCTGGCGCATCGCGTCGAGAAGATTCACGGCTGCGGCGTGATCGCAGACATCCAGCACCGCTCCGTGCACGCGGTCGGCGTTGGACACGTTGGCGATTGCCGCGTCGACCGCGTCCTGCGTGACGTCCACGACGACAACAGTCGCACCCTCGTCGATCAACCGAGCCGAGGTCGCGGCACCGATTCCGCTACCCGCGCCTGTCACAACGACAGTCCGGCCTTCAAATCGCATCATCGACTCACTCTCCTACTGATTGGCGAACGCGCTTGAACTCACACCCATGATCAAATGTGGCGCGGTGCACGTTTCTATATGAAAGACCGTTTCATATACGTAGGCGGCCGTCAAGGCCCGAGACCTTCAGTTCATAACTAGCGAAGCAATATCGCGATCGCCCCTGATCTAGGGGCTGCTCTAAACCGACTGTGGCCGGGAACGATGACGATGAGGTTCTGTACAGAATGACATCGAGCGCAATCGAAGAAATTCGGTACACGCCATGGCCGGTGACACGGCCTCGGTGCTGTCTTGACCTGTCAATCAGCTAAATACGAAAGATCGATTTGCGACGGATCCAAGGCCTCACGCCGGGCACGCAAACCGATTCGGTCGGGGTTAACCCAGGGCACAGCGAAACTGGGAATGCATTCGAGCGGCTGGCGCATTGCGCCTGATGTCAAGGATTTTTGCGAAGGTCCACCCTGGTATTTCGTAACAGGATCGGATGACGTTCTGGCCACTGCCCAGCAGCGCCGACGGCCGCGGTCGACGCCCCCACCGGCTGGCCGGGAGGGTAGCGGGGCAACGAACATACGTTTTTCGCTCGAAGAACGGGGTTTGTCGCCGACTGCATCAGGGACGATGCCCGGGTACCGCGACACGCCTGGGCCGTGGAGTGTCGGCCCTGAGTCAACACTGAAGCAGAGCAGCTCTTTCAACGATCTCCAGAAGCCTCATCAGTCCGGGTCTGACGCCCATCAGCCATCAACGCAAGCCAATTCTCGTAGCTGATATCTGCCCCCGTTCCTTGGGAGCAGGTCCAGACGTTGCTCGATTTGGACTACGCGTCCTGGCAGATCATGGCGGGCTCGAGGAAGGAATTTGCTCAGTCGCATTCAATACTGAGTCCCACGAAACGACCACCTGACCCTGTAGCTCCAGAACACAGGCGGTTGACAACGAGCGGACCAGGCATCACCGCCGGTGCAGTTCGCGCATCGTCCAATCACCGAGCGGCGATCGAGGATCCGCCGGCTGGTCGATCTTTTGATCGCCCTGCCAAGGTCGCCGATCGCAACGTTTCGCGGCCGTTGGGAGGGCGATCCGAGCATCGGGACCAAGGAGTGCCGGAGAACAAGACGTTGGACGCGCGGACGTCGAGGTCGGTGATGTTGTTGCATCTCTCGACCGATCATTTCGGTGACGTTGCTCGCTGGTGCTCAACGACGCAGACCGCGAAACTGCCTGCCACGCCGGTGTTCTCGTTCCCTCGATCGCAGCTGGGAGCTGTCCAACCATACCGGAATCACGATCGCCAAGGCAGTGCAGATCTATTTCTGCGATTCGCCTCCCCGTGCCAGAGTGGCTCCCACGAGTACACCAACGGCCTGCTCTGTCGGGACCGCAAGAAGGGCACCGACCTGCCGGTGCACGATCCCGAGCGACTCGACGATGTCGTGGCGCTATCGAACACTCGCACTAGCTTGACTCCGGAATGGGATTCTCCACTCGGGGAGTACGAGGAACGACTGCTCGTTGCGACCATGACGTGAACGAGTCGCCCTTCCGATACCCGATCGACGTGACAGTTGTCAGTTGATCATCGGACAAAGCTTTCGCTGAAAAAGTCAGAAATCTTTTCGAACGGGATGAGGTCTGTGCGATCGTAAAAATCGATGTGTCGAGCGCCGGGGACCACGACGAGTTCCTTAGGCTCGGCAGCCTGCTCGTAGACTGTGTCACTGAAGTATCGCGAGTGAGCATGCTCGCCTGTAATCAGCAGGATCGGCCGCGGCGATATGTCCGGCAAGTGAGCCAACGCGCCAAAGTTTATGTGTGAGGGGCTACTTGTGATAGTGAATCCGCCGATCGATCGAGGATGGCGACCGCGGTCGGTCACGTAGTACTCGTGGAATTCCGCCGTGACCGGATCTACTGCGTCGGGGTCGAATTCGGAGGGAAAGACCGGCGTCAGCGCCGACTCACCTGAATCTACGTCCATCCAGCGCTGCGCGGCGATGGCTTGCAATGCTGCCCGTCGCTCCTGGTCGCTTTGGGTGTCGAGCCATCCGCCCCGCGCGATGCGGTTGATGTCGTACAACGCTGAAGTTGCAACAGCTTTGATTCGAGGGTCGACCTGGGCTGCGTTCAGCGCGAAGCCTCCACTTCCGCAAATGCCGACGGCACCGATTCGGTTGCGATCGACGTAGCCGAGAGATCCCAGATAGTCGACCCCTGCACTGAAATCCTCCGCAAAAATCTCTGCCGACGACGCATGCCGTGACTCACCGCCGCTCTCCCCATTGAAGGAGGGATCGAATGCAAGGGTAACGAACCCGCGCGTGGCGAGATCGTTGGCGTACACACCGGGGCCCTGCTCTTTCACTCCGCCGTAAGGCGGTCCGATCACGATTGCCGACTGCGGAACCGACTTGTCGATGTCTTTCGGTGTGTACAGGTCGGCGGCGATGACGATCCCATATCGGTTCTTGTACCAAACGGAAGTTCGAACGACCTCAGTCGATGGAGTGAACGTAAGACCGCCTTCTTCTTGTGACATGGCGACTACTGCTCCTTCTAGATTGGATTTCGATCAGCCAGACTCGACTGATTAGCGAATAGGATCTCTCAAGCGTGATTTCGAGTCGGGAGGCAGATCGGGGCAACAGGGGGTACCAGTTACACCACCCCGCTGACACGACATTCGCCGTCCTGCGGACGTGTAGAAGACAGACTGGCCATATAGATCTTCCGACGACAGGGCCGGGTCGATTCAGCCCCGGACGACGTAGGGCTGCCTGAGCGTCATTCGGTCATAGCGTTCGCTTCGCTCGTGCGGACAGGACGGATGGCTCGACATCGATAGTCCACGTTCCAGACGCATACGAAGCCACACTTACATGGCTATCGTCCAATACCAGCATTTCCCCCCCTTGCTTCAGGCGAAAAAGGTAGGTCGTCGGGTGACAGTCTGCTGACCCATCACTCATCACATGGATGCAGCTGCGGTCCGAACACGAGTCGTAACGCCCTGAGACCTGACAGTCCTCTGCAATCGTTCTCCTCGAATTCGTGGTCATTCAGCTGCTTTCAAGATCATGTATGTGTTGGCTGCCGGTCTCAGTTCCGAAACTCGCATTGATTTCGGGACAATTTGACAGCTTTCCCAGAGCGAAGTCCAATACCGAAAAGCAATAGGGCTTATAGGTCAGGGAGTCACTCCCCCGTGACCTCGCTCTCGGTGCAGTACTGCATGATGCGGCTGACTTGCAACGGCCCCTTCACCTTGTGTCCGAAGGGGGTGGGACCATTGGACCGATGTCTCCGTCGGGAGCCACATCCAGGTCCATCACTACTGGGGCATGGTCGCTGGGCCGAGATCCTCTTCGGGCACTCCGATCAACCCAGGCCGCTCGTACCCGCTGTGTCACGGGAGCACCCGACAGGATGATGTCGTAACGCACCCCAAGATTCTTGTGAAACATTCCTGCTCGATAGTCCCAGTAGGTGAACATTCGCTCGTCAGGCCACCGCTGACGCATCACATCATGCAGTCCCATAGACTCGAGACGCAGAGCGACAGCGGTTTCTTCATCCGTAACCGCCACGCCGACCTCGAAGGCCTCGGGTCCGTACACATCAAGTAAAGACGGCGAGACATTCAAGTTGCCTGCTAGCACCACCGTATCCGGACCAGCTGCAACCAGTTCGCACAAGGCAGCCAGCCATTCGAGCCTGTAACGATGATGGGGCGACGCAGCGCCCCGCCCGCTGGGAACGTACAGAGAATGAAACCTCACCCCGGCGCAAGTAGCCATAATGGCTCTACCTTCTGCACCCACCAATCCCGAAGCAACGTTATCGAGTCCGACACGAGAGATGATCGCTACGCCGCTTCGCCCGCCTTCCCCTGTGTGCGAGTACTTGTATCCGCGTTTGGACAGAGCGGCGTCGAGCAATGTTGCAAATTCAGTATCCGAGACCTTGGTTTCTTGCAAGCAAACTACATCGGGTTGCCGCACATCGAGCCAATCAACGAACTGAGTCCGTCGTTGTCTGATGGAATTGACGTTCCAGGTACTCACGCGAATTTCTGCTCACCCCCACAATGTTGCATTGTCGTATTCTCGTCGAGTTGACGGGTGAACCCTAGTGCACGTTCGCGATCATCTCCATATGTGCGAGTTAATTCCGAAGTGTGCGTATGCGCAGGACATCGCGAACCCACAAAGTTGCATCTCATTGTAAATTTATCACCGAGGGGACTGCCCAGATTTCATTCGACACACGGTGTACCGTGACGAGAATCTTGATCGGTACCGATCCGAGGGCCGAATTGTCCACTACCGAGCACCAAGCGGATGACTGCCCGATGCCGTCGACGGCAGCTTTCACACCGCTCCGCGTCGTCGTCGTCGTCGTCGATGGCACCGAAACGACAACCGTCGCTCGACATATATACGCCTGAAGATGCGTACGTCATAGACTCCGTCATGGTTCTTCCTCCGGCAAACCAGTAGTAGCTGATTCCAGGTACGCGTCTCCAGTCCACGCTAGTGATCCGTCTCGCTGCAGCGTCTGGCCATCGCAACACGAAGTGCAGGGCGCCCCAAGCACGGGCCGAGTGGACGCATGGGCAGTCTTTGGCATCGAGCACCAGCTGAGATCTTGGAGCACCGCGGTCGCAGGCGAAACCGTCTGTCTCGGTCCGAATTGCTGAGATCAATAAGCAGTATCGAATTTCGATATTGGACTTGACCCGCCGGATGATGGATAAAGAAGGCGTAGCGGTGACAGTACCCACCAGCAGCAGCGGATGCGAAGGGTAGTGACCCCGATGGCCTGTTGATCCGCGAATATTCGACAGCCGTGTCCCGGCCGTCCCGAATGTGTAAGGACTCCACAATTCTCGCTTCTAACGCGCCCGAGCTCACCCCAGCCCTCGCACAACGGGTTCATCGGCACCATGTCGTCATCATCGGCTCCGGGTTCGGTGGGCTGTTCGCGGCCAAGCAGCTGCGCAAGGCCAACGTCGACGTCACTCTGATCGCCAAGACCACCCACCACCTGTTCCAACCGCTGCTCTACCAGGTGGCCACCGGCATCCTCTCCGAAGGCGAGATCGCACCCTCGACGCGGATGATCCTCAAGGACCAGGACAACGCGTCCGTCATCCTCGGTGAGGTGAATTCGATCGACCTCGAATCCAAGACCGTCACCTCGCAGTTCCTCGAGCGCATCACCGAGACCAGCTACGACAGCATCATCGTCGCCGCAGGGGCAGGTCAGTCGTACTTCGGCAACGATCACTTCGCCGAATACGCACCCGGCATGAAGACCATCGACGACGCGCTCGAGCTCCGCGGCCGCATCATCGGCGCCTTCGATCAAGCCGAACTCGCCACCGATCCGGCCGAGATCGAACGCCTGCTCACCTTCGTCGTCGTCGGCGCAGGACCCACCGGCGTCGAAATGGCAGGCCAGATCGCCGAGCTCGCCAACAAGACCCTCGACGGCGCCTACCGGCACATCGACAGTCGAAGCGCGAAAATCATCCTGCTCGACGCCGCCCCGAAGGTGCTGCCGCCGTTCGCCGACTCCCTCGGCCACGCCGCCGCGAAGCGCCTGACGAAGATGGGCGTCGACATCCAACTCGGCGCGATGGTCACCGACCTCGACGCCAACGGCTTGACCGTCAAAGACAGTGACGGAACCGTCCGACGCATCGCCTCACGAACCAAGGTCTGGTCTGCGGGTGTTGCCGCGAGCCCACTCGGTAAGACCCTCGCCGCACAGTCGGGTGCCGAGATCGACCGCGCGGGCCGCGTCCTGGTGAACAAAGACCTCACGCTCCCAGGGCACCCCGAGGTGTTCGTCGTCGGCGACATGATGGCACTGGACAAGCTTCCCGGCGTCGCCCAGGTCGCCATCCAGGGCGGCCGCTACGCAGCACGCGTCATCGAAGACGGTGTCGAAGCTGTGCGAGCAGGCAAGACTGCACCCGAGCGCAAGGACTTCAAGTACTTCGACAAGGGCTCGATGGCGACGGTGTCCCGCTTCTCGGCCGTGGCGCAGGTCGGACCCATCAAGATCACCGGGTTCATCGCCTGGGTCATGTGGTTGCTCGTCCACTTGCTCTACATCGTCGGCTTCCGCAGCCGGCTGACGACGGTCATCTCCTGGCTGACGGCGTTCTTCTCCCGTGGCCGCGGCCAGCTCGCCATCACCGAACAGCAAGTCGACGCCCGTCGTGCCATGGTCTACTTCACTGCTCCCGAAGCGGCTACTGCACCGGCACCAGAATCCGCCACGCGCCCACTGCAAGATATCCGTGCGTAATCAAAAAGAAAATGCGCGATTTTGCCAACTGCAACGTCGCAAGTTCGACGAATAGGTAAAGCCCGTCGCCCTGGATTGGTCGCGCTGCGCTGACTTCTGATCGATTTTATGGAACTATCACCTGAAAGACGAAAAGTGCTCCTGAAATCAGACAAACCTATCCTAGATTTCGCCTTGAAGTGGCTTCCGTGGGGAGGAGGGCCTGACGAAGACATTATGGTTGAATTCGGACTGTCGACCGTGCAATTCTACTCACGCCTGCAGGCGCTGCTTGACTCCAGCACCCGTGCGCCAAATTTGGATAAGACAGTAGTGGACGAATTATATCGACTGTGCAATACGTATCTTGCACACGTTCGACGCTTCTAAAAAAGACGATGGGGCTCTCACACGGTACAGTCGACGAGGCAAGTGCTGGACGCCTGAATCCGAGGGCAAACCCATCACCCCTTCGTCATCTCTCCACTGCCCGGCGAAACAGCCTTCTCCATGAGGTAGCTGACGTAACCGTTCGACGTCGCAATCTGCCTCCCCAGATCACCCATTTCAGCTATGACGTAGGAAGAATCGCTCGCATCTATCTGTTGGCGGATCTCGGTGGCCGCTGTCTGCGCGGCAGGAGGATGCCGTTCAGACCTCCGATGTTGATGTAGTAAACAGGATGTCGGGGTCTTCGTTGGTAACCGAAACTCGTGGCGGCGACCTCCGAAAACCTGCGGGACAGCGACAATGAGTCATTCAATCAAGATCACGATCGTCATTGACACTAGTTGATCAACCGGCGTGACCACCGCGTGACGCTCAGATGCCGCCGAGGTTCTCGCAGATGCCAGCGTGGCCGGCCCGGCAGAGGTACTCCGCGTAGCGGCTTGTACATCCGCGCCGTTGTTGTCGCCACCGCGTCCGAAACAGACTCGAAAATTTCCTGGAGTCCGACCGGCCTGCATTCGCTGGCCAGGAAAGCTATTCGGGCAATTGGCCCGCCGCCGCCGGCGGATACCAGCGGCTGGTCAGCGCAGTGCCCGTCTCGGTCGCCACGGCGAGTTGCTGCCAGGTTGCACTAACCGGCTACCGCGACGCTGGTCTCGAGAAGTCGGTGGGCGTCCGCAGAGTCGATCACTGAATCGCGTTGTAAGTAGGACATGGCTGCGAGCGAGGACTGGTGTGCTGGAGGTGCCGATGCGTAGACCGCGTCCTCGACAACGCGGAAGTGGTAATCGTGTTGGTGGGCGTCGACTGCTGTGTAGTGAACGCAGACATCGGTCAACCCGCCGGTCAAAATGACGGTGGTGGCGTTGTAACCGCGGAGAACGATGTCGAGGTCGGTACCGAAAAAGGCGGAATAGCGGCGTTTCCGGATCTCGTACTCGTCGGGGGTAGGTCCGAAATCTGCAATATATGAGGCGCCAGCGGTTCCCTCGATAGTGTGAAGATCTTCGACACCGTCGACTTCTCGCCCGAGGTCGGCGTGACTCTTGTGATGGAGTTCCCTTATGAAAATCACGGGGACGCCGACGCGGCGCGCGGTGTCGACCAGGGCTCGGATCGCGGTGATCTCGCTAGCCTCGTGGCCATCTGGTCGGCGCGGCGGGGCGAAGTCACGCTGGACGTCGATGCAGATCAGTACGGTGCGCGGGGCAAGGGGGTTCGTGTCATACATCG
Source organism: Rhodococcus sp. RS1C4 (assembly GCF_002258225.1). Taxonomy (NCBI): domain Bacteria; kingdom Bacillati; phylum Actinomycetota; class Actinomycetes; order Mycobacteriales; family Nocardiaceae; genus Rhodococcus; species Rhodococcus sp. RS1C4. The sequence continues at coordinate 224,193 of NZ_NOXZ01000011.1, forward strand.
TCGTAATGTCCTTTCGAGATATGTTCGCGGCGTTGACGAAACACGACAGCACCGAGGAGACCGGTGCAGAGGTACATCAGGAGGCAGCCCCATTCGATGTACCAGGGTTGCCCGATCGCCCGGGGCCAAGAGATGTTGACTATTTCGGCGACAAGCCAGACTGCAGCAGCTGTATTGACGATCACGCCAGCTGTGCGCCCGAGAGAGAAGCGTCCTCTCGACCATTGCCCCCGCAGTCGTGTGATCAGTGCTGCGGCGACAGGAAACAGGAACGCTATGTAGAACCCGCCGGTCGACATCGAAATCATGACATCGTAGAACCCAGTACTGACCGCGAGCGCCAGCAACAGGCAAGCTAGCAGCGATGTCAGCACCAGCGCCGGTCGCGGTACGTCGTCGGTGATCGATCGTCGAACCAGGATCGGGGACAACGGGAGTGAGCGGAATGCGGCCATCGCGTGAACGCTGCGCGACAGCGCCGTGCAGACCGCAGCGATTCCCGCGGTGAAACCGATGCAGACGACGACGGTGAGGGGTACGACGACGTTGCTGCCGAGGTTGGTCGCTATGGTCTCGAGGATTGCGTCGCCGACTGCTCCGTTTGCCACGGCATCGAGGTCGGGGACGGCGAGGACGAGTGCGAGTCCGGCGTACATGACGGTGGCGGCGACCAAGACGAGGGAGGCGATTTGGGCTATGGGTACGTTGCGTTCGGGTTCGGTGACCTCAGCGGCTAGATCGCCGGCGCTTTCGAAGCCGATCAGTGCCCAACCTACGACGGCGACCGCAGCCAGGAACGGACCTGCGGCGTACGCCGCTCCGCCGTCGCTGAATCCACTGAAGATGACGGATATGTCGTTGTTGCGGTGGACGAGCAGTAGGACCGTTCCAACGACGAGACTCCCGATCACCTCGCAGATCACCGACATGACGACGAAGATTTCGAGCAACCTGCGGCCGACGAGGTTGACCGCAGTCGCGGCCACGATGAAGGCCAGCGCGAAGGCGAGTCGAGTAGTGGTGTTCGGGTTGTCGATTCCACACAGTGCGGCCGCGAAGGTGCTGGCCGCGAAAGCGGCGGCGGAGTTCAGGGTGAGAAGAGTCCAGATGTATACCCACCCTGTACACCAGGCGAATCGTGTGCCTACCAGCCGTCCAGCCCAGGCGTACACACCACCTTCTTCCGGCCACCTACTCGAAAGCTCGCCGAAGACCAACGCAACGAGTAATTGACCCACCAGAACCACTGCGAAAGCCCACCAGAACGACGGCCCGGCGATGCCAAGTCCGAGGTCGAAGATCGCGTAGAGCGCGATAATCGGTGAGATGAACGCAAACGCCACGGCGAACACGGACATCAGCCCAAACCTACGACGGATGGTCTCATGAGCCGCCGCGGCGGGATGCTCCGTTGCATGATCGGGATGCTCCGTTGCATAAGCGAGTACAGGCTTTGACCACGCGTCGGTTACTCGACCGAGGGTTAGCGATTCGGACGTCCGTATCGGCGGCACCGGCATTTTGGTCATGCGACCTATATTGGACAATGTGTGCTGCACTAGGATTTCCCGAACGTTACGACCGTGTGTAACCGGTTAACAGCATGTAAGCGACAACGCCGAGTATGCGATGATGATCGAGTGGCAGCACGAGGACCTGGACGTCCCCGAAACAGTGCCCGAACCAGAAATGGAGCGGACACGAGGAGCGAAATCCTCGACGCAGCAGCTGAATTCATCACCACGCTCGGCTACGGCGCTACTACGACCCGCAGGATCGCCGACGCCGTCGGAGTCAGTCAGAACGTGATCTATCACCACTTCGACTCAAAGGACGACATCCTTGGGGCGCTCCTGACTGCGTTAGTACAGCCGGCGTTGACGACTGCCCTCGCTCTCGACGAAACACCAATCGCGACAGACCTCGATTGCGTCGCTCGCCTCTGGGCGCTAGTTTTCTTCGACTCATCGCTCATGCTGACTTGGCAGTGGAACCTGGGTGTGCTGTTCGCATTGCCCGAGACGCGTGCGCCCGCCTTCGCATCTGCACTGCGCAGTCGCAGCGAGCTCCAGGACATCTACGTCCGGTTCGCCGACGCAGTCGCAGCCCGGTCCGATGTCCCGCCGATCGGCGACCTTGCCTTTCGGCTGGTTGAGTCGACCGCGAGCATCAGGTCCGACGATCAAGCGGGCCCTGAGACCGCAACCAACCTCGCACGCTCGTGCGTCTACATGGCTGGATGGATACGTGACTTGCCCGACGTCGCGGTGCGGGCAGCTGAACTACTCGAAGCAGTCGACGCGCGCACACAGATCGACTCGGCAAAAACACCGTAAGGGCACACGCGTGTTGACACGTCAGCCTTGCGGAAGCTCGGTCGTGGGACACCGGCGAGTGAACCGTGCTGGGACATTGGAGACTGCATTCTCCTGGTGAGATCACAGCCTCCACCAATCCCAGTACACTTCAAAACCACCACCATCGTTCCGCCCATCCTGTTCCCCCACGCCGTCTATGGGTGCGCGGCGGGAGAATCAACCATGCGGATGCCATTTCGTCGGTGATACGGCTCATCCAAAAGAGTTAACCACCCGGCTAACAGCGCGCGCCAGGAGGAAAGCTGAACCGACGAGCAACGGCTACTACCGTTGCCGTGCCGAGGATCAGTGCGAGGGTAGAGATGGGAAACGATCCTGGGCCCGTGGTCGCGAGAAGTACTCCGCCCGCGCCGCTCCCGAGGAAGATGGCCATATTTGCAGCCGTCGTTAGAACCGAATTGGCGACATCTGCATCAGGTCCGGAGGCATCGGCGAGTGCGGTCTGCAGCAACGGCGAGGCCCCGCCGAAGGACAAGCCCCACAGAATCACTGCCGCAAGGAAAGCCACCGGGGTGCTGCCTGCAAACGTCAGCAAGGTTGCTCCGATTGCCAATGAGATCAGGCCGGTCAGGATGAGCGTCCGCAACATGCGGTCCGCCAGCGCCCCGACAACTGCGATGCTCGTCAATGCAGCCACCCCGAAAATGGCGAGCACCACATCGACCCTCAAACTCACGCCCGTATGGTCGATGATCGGAGATATGTATGTGTACAGGATGTTGTGAGCGAGAAACCATCCGAGCACCACAACAATAATCGGAGCGACGCCGGGTAACAGCATTACGCGAGTGAGGGGCGTTCGTCCGCTGGCGTCCTGCCCCGCGGCATCAGGAACCGCTGCAACGATCCATAGGACCAACCCGAGTGTGATCGCAGACATCAGACCGAACGTCGCGCGCCAGCCGAGCACAGAGCCCAGATAAGTCGCGACGGGTGTGCCGATCGCGAACGCGACAGGAGTACCAGCCATCGCTATGGTCAATGCTTTTCCGGACAGCGTAGGCGGGGCAATCTTGCGGGCGTACCCGGCGAGCATTCCCCACACGATTCCTGAGAAGGCGCCTGCCGCGAAGCGTGCACCCAACGCGACCGTGAAATCGGGCGCAAGCGCAGTGATCGTGTTTGCTATGACGAATCCGCCGACGGCGAGAAGCAACATTCGCTTGCGGCGCCATCCGCGCGTGAGAGTGATCGCCGGAATCGCAAACAACACAGCGCCGAGCGCATACGCACTGATCAACTGTCCGGCTGCGGCTTCTCTGACCCCGAACCCAGCAGAGAGTTGCGGGAGCAGCCCTGCAGGCAGCGTTTCGGTCATGATGACGATGAACGCGGTGGCTGACATCGCCAGTAATGCTGCCCACGGCAGAGTCTGAGGTGCGTCGCCGTGGGGTGGATGAGGTGCATTGGAGTCTGCTAGGTCATGGACATCGATATCTGGATCATTCACTCCGTAAGTCAACATCACCACCCCACCCCGCCGCCAACTGATATGGATCGATTAGTCTGTAATTCGTGACACAGTGCAGTCGTTCAGGAGCGTGATGGGTAGAACCGGGAGACCACGGAAGTTCGATATCGCCAGCTCGGTCGAAGCAGCCATGTTGCTGTTCTGGGAGAGCGGTTACGACGCGACGTCGCTGGCACAGTTGCGCGCGGCTATGAGTTTGTCTTCAGCTAGCTTCTACGCGGCGTTCGGCTCCAAGGAGGGTGTGTTCGACGCTGCGGTCCAGCGATACATCGAAAGCTACGGCCGCGTGACACTGCCCCTTGCCGACGTCGACCTCGAACCGCGGGAAGCGATAGAGACGACGTTGCGTGGGTCGGTGATCATGCAGACCGATCCGGCGCATCCGCTCGGTTGCCTGATCGGCCTCGGCTCCCTGATTGCCGGCGCGGACGGGAACAGGCGCGCCGCCCTGGAGACGCGGAGAGCCTTTGACCGCGAGAACATTGCGGCCCTCGTCGAACGAGCAATCGCCGATGGGACGCTCGAACCTCCTACCGCCGTCGAGGCACTCGCGACGCTGCTTCATGGTTTCTTACTCGGATTGACACCGCTGGCCAGAGACGGCGTGGATGCTGAAACCCTGCAGGCCTCGGTCACAGAGATGATGCGGTTCTGGGATTCGATGCACCCCGAGAGCGAGGCCAACGATGGAATGATCAGAGGGACTGCTGACCACCACTGACTCCAAACCAGTGCGTACAGGGGCACGCTCCGCGTGCTTCGGTATCTCTCCGCCCCATGTTGATTACACGACCGAACTCACCGACAGTTACCGCATCGTCAACCGGTGTTGACGGTTGTCTTTCAAATTGTTGGTGCGGAATGCTGAAATGGCATTCGACTCATTATTCGAACAAGTCTTTGAGCTCAGCTTTTTGCCGCAGGTCGTGGGCTCGCTGAACTTCTGCGAGTCGTCGTTGTTCCATGACGGTTTGCACGTCGGTCCCCGACATGGCAGAGGTGACGGCATGGCTCAGCGCTTGCAAGGACAGTGCCCGGGCGAAGTCCACAACTGAGTCGCATGCGGAGGGCGAGAGCGGCCCGCCGTGGATTGCTGCGTTACGGGTGCGTGTGAGTCGGGCGACTCGGGCGTCGACGCGACGTTCTTCTTCGGCGAAGGCATCTTGAATCGATCGACCCGAGCTGAGTACGTGCTCGATCTCGCGGAGTCGCCGAATGAGTGGGTGCTTCGCGTAGATCGTTTTCAGGTCTGCGATGTAGCCCAGCGCCTTCAGTCGGTCGAAGCTTGTCCCCCATGTGCCGCCTTCGACTTCGTCGCGGATAGTTGCGAGGACAGGTTGAGGTGACGCTGCAGGAGACGTGTCCGGGAGGGTTCGTACGATTGCTTCGAACGTCGTCTGGGTGGCGCGCTCCAGGAAGGCCAACCTGGTGTATTCCTCAGCGAGGTAGGTTTTGATGAACTTGTACCACTTGTCGGTTGCATGGGTTGCCCACGTGTTGAGGTGTTCGATGGCTCGTACCGCCGCCATGACGATCGACTCGGAATCGTCGGCAGACTCGATCTGGTCGATCAGTATATGAACGGGCTGTAGGTAGCCGGCTACTTTGGATGTGATGGTGTGCCCGGAATTGGAGAGAGCATCCAAATTGGCAGCTGCACAGTCGTTTTCCGGGAATTTGGTGGTCTTGCGGCGGTGTTTGGGACCCCAGTCGAGACGCGGCATCCTGCCCTGGCCAAATATGAGTTGGCCGTTGAGGACCGTCCAAGTGTCCTTGGAGGGACGGGTGAGGTTCAATAGAGCATCGAGGTGAGCGCGGGCCTCTGCAGCCGCGAGATGCGGTTCGGCGGAGGGGATCAGGACTCGCGCGTACACGAGCCCCGGTTTGTGCTCGATACCTGTGTACTCGTCTATCTCCCCTGACTGCTGAAAGCTGCTGATCCGATCTGTCAGGAGTTCCTCCGGTACCACAGGGAACATCTCGCGGGCCGCGGGATGGTCGATGATTCCACCAGCGAGCACTTGAGCTGGGTAGAAGGTGATGTTGTCATGTGTCAGGCAGCTGAGCGCATGGGGGTATGCATCTGCGATTCGGAACCACACCACCGACTCGGTACGTTGGGCTCGTCGCACGATCCAACGTTCAGACAGATCCATTCGTCCGGGGTCGTCGAGGCCGGTCGGACGTGACTGGTGGCGCGGATCGAAGTCGAAAGCTTTCTCCCCCAGCATGTGCTGGGCTCGGCTCACCTGATGGCCGTAGTCGAAAACAATGCCGACTGCGGTTTGGGATGTTCCCCAAGGCCCGTCATCCTGTCGCCTGTGTCTGATCAGCGCAAAGAGATTGTCCCGCAGGAACGCGATGCGGTCGTACGGGTAGACGAGATGGTCGCCGTTTTTGCATGCTTCTACCAGGTCACGCCACGATGAGAGAATGACGATGTCCTCGTCGAGGAGGTCATGCAGCGCTATCGCGTAGCGGGTAACGAGAGCACGTTTGGTGTCGTCGACTATAGGGTTCTTTCCGTTACGCGGGATGAACAGTTCGTTCCGGATGGCGTCGAGGATCGCTGTGATCGGTGTCGTGAGAACACCTGCCATCTTGGGGCCCAGGTATTTGAGGGCGTCGTCGAGGTCGGCGGCGAGCGACCGCCAAGTCCAGTAGTCATGCTTGCCAGGGTCCGCACAGATGTCGCAGATTTCGGAGCTGATCGCAACCGATGTCATGTATCCAGTTGTGTGAGTGATCTCTCCAGCGGTGTTGACGTGACTTTTCAGTTCTTCCAGCCAACGAGCGTGCATCTCGAACATCTGCGTCCTAAGCGATTGTTTTTGGTGGATCTTCAGGCCTCTGTAGCGTCCGAACGATCGGTGACAGTCCACTCTGCAGGTTCTAGACGCGAGCTGTCACGCCATCGATGGACCACCGCGTCTTGGAACCACTGTTCCCCCGCAAGATCGGCGTGATCGCAGACGGTGATCTGCATCCGCGGAGCCAGCTCCTCGAGCACATCACGCATGACGGTAACCATTGCCGACACTGCGGCGCAGTCTGCGTAGTCGACGGCCCCGGTGTTCTTGGCGAGTTCCGGAGGATAGAGGGGTTGCGTCGGCTGGTCGATCATGAGGAAGCGCGGTACGGGCAGCAGGGCTAGCGAAGGGGTTGGTGTCGACTCAATTTACCGACGCAACATACGGTTCCCGCTGCAACGCGATTCGCGTTGGCATTAAGGCGATGTTGTTGGCGCCAAACCGCGCCCACCTCCGCACACCCTTCGGTGCCGCGGTTGCCAAAGTTGCGGCGTGTCAGTTGAGACCGAAATCACGAAGTACACAGGTCAAGAGTCACGTAACAACTACCCGCCACCGCAGCCGACCAGCTGGCTAAGTTGAGGTGTAGACCGCGAACCGTGTCATTTGTATGGTGTACCCCGGGAGGGGGACCCAGTGAATGAATCTGCAACTAAAGTGATGCGTGCCCGCCGGGATTTCGAGCGTTTGGTGCCTAGGCCATGGAACCGGCAGACTTTTCTGGCGAACCTTGGTGAACACCGCGGGCGTCCGGTGTCGTTGATAGCGGTCCAGTCGGCGCAGCGAGGCACACCATGCGGGCTGTGGCTTGCGTATGCCGATCATGACGAGATCGTCTACGACAGAGATACATCCGATTACCACGTCGATCACACGATTCTTCACGAGGTCGGCCACATGGTTCTCGATCACAGGTGCGAGGACCGCGAGTCAGGACTCGTCACAATCCAGCGACTACTTCCCGACATCGACACTGCCAGAATCGAAAAGGTTCTGGGCCGGTCTCATTTCGACGATCAGCAGGAGAGCGAAGCAGAGATGTTCGCAGACCTCCTGATGGCGGGAAGCTACTCACCCTATCGACGCTCGGCACCCATGACCTCCTTGTGGGGCAGTCGCGCGTGACGTCGTCGGTTGTACCTGCAATCGCGTGGCCGACCATCGCTATTGCCTACGTAGTAGTGGGGATTCGCTTGACCTGGTTCGACGCGAGCGCTGGCGAGCGCCGTATAACGGCCGTTCTCGCTCTGGCGGCAAGCGGATGTGTACTCCGGGAAAGCGTTGTACAGGAAGCGCTGGCATCCATTTCGCCCGAGTATCTCTCGGTCGGGTTCACCAGGCAGCTGAGCACAACCGTCATCGTGCTTGCGATGGCACCGTTCTTCATTGTCGTGTTGTCCTGGACGCTTCAGGACCGCGAGCCATCGTGGTTGAGCTCCGCGGTCTACGCGACCGCGGCGAGCTTCGTTCCGTTGATGCTCCTGGTCGGGGACGGGGCCCGGAAGTCGGGTCAGTACATAGACAAGGCCGAGGGATGGCGAACGATCGCGTACTTTGCAATGTTTGCTATCTGGGTCGGTGGAATGGCCTTCGTTCTACTGAAGGCTTGTGTGTCCGAACTTCGCCGGGGCGCCCTTGCGCCCCGACACATTTTGTCCTACCTGGTGATCGGGGCGATTGGGCTCTGGGCTGCCGAGGAAGCCGCCTCGATCATGACGAGTGCACTGTTCGCCTCGCAGGGAGTACAGGATGAGTTCGTTCAACTTCGGTTCGCGATGAACGAGAACAATTTCGTCCTGATGGTCGGACTCGGTGCCGTATGCGCGGCGCTCCCTGCATGTTCCGTTGTGCTCGAGCGCTTCGGCATTGACCGAACCACACGCGACATCAGAGCACTCCAAGAACTCTGGACCGATCTCACCAGTGCCTGCCCAGAAGTCCGATACGTCCCAAATCACGACCAGGAGTCAGTCTCCGCAGGTCGGCGGCTCCATCGCATGACGATCGAGATCCGGGATTCGATATTGATACTCAAGCACTTCACGTCCATTCAGCCGTCTGTCGACGACACAGCACTTCAGACTGCTATTGCGCTCAGAGATGCCGCAGCCTTGAAGTCCGCAAACAACCCGCCTGGACTTCCGTCCGCGGCCGTGAAACTGACGCCGGCATCGGGCAGCGAAACAAAAGCACTCAAAGCTATTGCTTCACAATGGAAAAGAGCTGCGACTCTCGTCCCTACTTATTCCATGACCGAACCTCAGATCATTCCCGCGAGCGATGTAAAGGGTCCAGCATGACAACGACACCGGTCGACCGAATCCTCAGTTCCGATCGCATTCTCCCCCATCCACCCCACCGTCTACCGCTTCTGGGAGATGTTCTCGATCTCCACATCACAGATTCAAGTCAGTGGGGCATGCGCGGAGCTCAGCTGTACGGGCCGATCTACGAGCGCCGCATCCTGGGTGCGCGAGTGACCTACGTGTCGGGGCCAGAGCTTGTCGAGGAGATAAACGACGACACGAAATGGTCGAAGTTCCTCGGCGTCCCGATTCGCAATCTACGGTCGATCGCCAAAGACGGATTGTTCACAGCCCACAACTCCGAGCCGAACTGGGCCAAAGCACACGCCATACTAGGCCCGGCTTTCACTAAGAAATCCATGCGTCAGTACCACGACGTGATGGTCGAAGTCGTCAACCAACTGATCAATTCGTGGTCTGCACGCGGATCAGAGGCGTGGCTGGATGCTCCGAACGACATGAACAAAACCACTCTGGAAATCATCGGGCGCACCGGATTCGGCTACGACTTCGAATCGTTCACCCGTCCGGAGCCTCATCCGTTCGTCGAACAGATGTCCCGCGCACTCGCCTACGTCAATCGCTCGGCCTACTCTCATCCACTGATCGAACGGACATGGTTCCGCAAGGAGCAAGCCCAACACGCTCACGACGTAGCTTCGATTCGTGAACTTGTCGACGATGTCGTAGCCAAGCGAATCTCGGATGGGGAACGCCCATTCGAGAGCGACTTGCTGGATCGCATGCTGAACACACCAGACCCAGACACAGGTGATCGCCTCAGCGCCGAGAATATTCGGAATCAGATCATCACGTTCTTGGTGGCCGGCCACGAGACATCAGCTGGGGCGCTTGCCTTCGCTCTCCACTTCTTGGCCACCAACCCCGACATCGCTACCCGCGCTCGCACGGAGGTGGACGAGATATGGCCGAGCGACGGCGCTCAGATCTCGTTCGAGCAAGTCTCCAAGTTGAGATACCTCCGTCGAGTTCTCGACGAAACGCTCCGATTATGGCCGGTGGCACCTGGCTACTTCCGAAAAGCAAACGCTGACACTGTACTTGGCGGGCAATACCCTTTCGAGAAGGGAGAATGGGTATTCGTTGTTCTACTCCAACTACACCGAGATACCGAGTGGGGTGCCGATCCCGAAAAGTTCGACCCCGATCGATTCTTACCTGAAAACATCCGTGCGCGCCGTCCCGACCTCTACAAGCCGTTCGGATCTGGCATGCGAGCGTGCATCGGTCGACAGTTCGCACAGCATGAGATCTTGTTGACCTTGGCGACCCTGCTCCGGAACTTCGAACTCGAGGCTGACCCCTCTTACGAGCTACGAGTCAAAGAGATGATCACCCTCAAGCCGGACGGCCTCCGGCTACGAGCCCACATTCGCTGACGGGCCCGCAACGCGCCCCTGACTGCTTCTCCGCACAATCTCGGATATCGAGCGGAGGTCAGACGGTGCAGCCCCTCCGCGCAAGTAGATCCCCTTCAACCCGGAACCAGCCAACTCACACAGAAACACGAGCTGCTCGTGAATCCCGGCGCCACTCTGCGACGTCAAGTACCGAGCTTCGATCTCAAAATGACCTGCAAGAAGTGACAACTCAGCATGGGAGACCGCGGTGAGATCTCCGTGACGAATGGCTGCGAGCGCTTCTGGCGTGAGCTGGCCGCCCGAACCTGCGACTGCGGCGGCTACATCCACGTTCGACTGCTCCGCTCCGTTCTCCGCTCTCCACAACCGGAAGAGCGTGTTGACTCGCTCGGCCAACGACACCGGTAGTTCGACATTCTCTGTCAATTTACTGCCCTCCCCTGCTTACATGACTTGCCTCGAGTCGACGAGTGAAACGCTCGTCGGTCGCCCTGTCGATTCCGCTCGTCCTGCCCGCCAACCACCTGCGATATTGCCGCTCTTCGAATTCATCCGGATCGATGGCGTTGTTCGGTTCGTCGAGTAGATGCGAGAACGCCGCGAATATCGGTGACAACGTGCCGTGCTCGCGCCGGTTAGCTTCGAACAACTGGGTCACATAGGTCCCGTAGACGGGATGAAGCGCGCTACTCAGATCGTCCGCGATTGACCGGAGATCGCTGTCCTCGGCCCGTTGTTCAGCGTGCTCGGCGAGTCGCGTCGATACGCTGATCAGGTCTGTCACCGTCGCGATATCTAGCGCAATTCGGTCCACATCCGGGAAAGCCACCTGGCCTGCGGTAGCTGGCGCATCGGTGCTGCGGGGACTACCGCCGCTCAGCAGTCGTGCTGCGCTGCCGGCAGTCCACGCGAGACCGGAGTCGAGTTTGGCCAGTGTTGCCGGTGACGGGTCGGCAATCTCAGCGCGCTCGATCCGGGTCAACGTTGGCTCCGATGGCCCTCCACGGTCACGTACCTGAACCCGACTCAGCCCCAACTGCTGGCGCCGTTCGCGAACTGCTTGTGCGAAACGACGGTGGTCTTGCATGGACGGATCGTAAGCAAAACCAAACATAGTCACAACACAAACACATTTTTATGCTGTATTTACGTCTCATTTTTGTTATATTTTGGTCTGCATGCCACACAGGCCGCAACCTTCGGGGGAAGGAACGCATTGGTTACAGATATGAAGCCGATCACGGGGACCGGGATCGTTCCCGGTGAGGAAATCCTCCACCCGGAAGCAGAACGATGACGGGCACATCCGCGCATCACCACGGAACTGTCGCTCCGCTCGAATGGTGCCCAGCGCTCACACAGAACCGAAAGACTGCTGAGCTACAGGCATGTTCGCGTGAACGCGGCCACGATGGAATGCACCAGTTCATCGGCGACGACGGATCGGTGCTCGCGCAGTGGACGTCGAGTCGACCGCCCCATCGGTATTGACACCGGCGACGAGGCACGGCCAATCACAAGCTCCGTCCAGGGACAAAGACCGCGACATTCCCGCGCCTATGTCCACCCATGTGA